>JAEDGK010000027.1 GCA_016297555.1 Clostridiaceae bacterium | reverse complement strand
TATGAAGCTGTCATATGCAGCTTCAAGCTCTGCATATGATTTGATGTTTGAGGTTCCTGCGGCTGCATTTGCCTTGGGAACAATGAGATCACCCACAAAAGCGACCGTACCTGCCAGCAGAGAGATACAGAGCACTATGCTGATGACCTTTTTAAGTGTGGACATCTGTTTTTCCTCCTTACTCATTTTATAATCTTTTCCCACACGGGAGAATTTCGAAAAACACGCGGTCCAATATACCGATTAATTATGGCACAATAAATAAAATAAAGCAATAGCTTATCGGAAAAATCAAAGTGAAACTATATTATTTTGTAAGAATTAAACAAATTCAAGTCTTTATATTCGTGCAATTCCACTATTGCGTGCCGCCTCTCCGACCGCTTTTGCCACTGCGGGACCGACTCTTTCGTCAAAAGCCTCGGGAAGAATGTATTCCGCGCAGAGCTTTTCTTCCGAAACAAGACCCGCTATTGCGTGAGCCGCGGCAAGCTTCATTTCTTCGTTGATATCGGAGGCTCTGACATCAAGAGCACCTCTGAATATGCCCGGGAACGCAAGAACATTGTTTATCTGATTGGGAAAATCGCTTCTTCCCGTTCCGACAACCGCCGCGCCGGCTTCGAGCGCCTCGTCCGGCATAATTTCCGGAGTCGGGTTTGCCATTGCCATAACAACGGCGTCCTTTGCCATTGAAGCAATCATTTCTTTGCTGACTATTCCGCCGGCAGAAACACCCACAAAAACATCCGCGCCCTTCATAGCATCGGCAAGCGTACCCGTTATTCTGTTTTTATTTGTAAATTCCGCAAGCTCTTCAAATGCGGGAGAAAGCGGCTGACCTTTGCAGATAATTCCCTGCTTGTCGCTCATTATAATGTTACCCGCTCCGCAGGCGTTGAGAAGCCTTGCGATTGCAGAGCCCGCCGAGCCTGCGCCGCTCATTGCAACCGTGCAGTTTTCAAGCTTTTTGCCCACGCATCTGAGCGCATTGAGAACGGCGGCAAGCACAACCACCGCCGTGCCGTGCTGATCGTCGTGAAACACGGGAATATCACAGATTTCTTTAAGCCGTCTTTCGATTTCAAAGCATCTCGGAGCGGCTATATCTTCAAGATTAATTCCGCCGAAGCTTCCCGCAAAAAGCGAAACCGCCTTAACAATTTCGTCGGTATTCTTTGAGCGAACGCAAAGCGGAATTGCATCAATATCGGCAAATGCTTTAAAGAGCAGACACTTGCCCTCCATTACGGGCATACCCGCTTCGGGACCGATATCGCCGAGACCGAGAACCGCCGTGCCGTCTGTAATAACGGCAACCGTGTTCCACCGCCTTGTAAGCTCATAGCTTTTATTTATATCCTTTTGTATTTCAAGGCAGGGCGCGGCAACGCCGGGAGTATAAGCAAGCGAAAGATCCTGCTTGCTTGCCGCCGAGGCTCTTGCTTTGGTTTCAAGCTTGCCTTTCCATTCATAATGAAGTCTTAAAGACTCCTTTAAATAATCCATATTTCTACATCTCCGTTAAACTTCTGAATAAACCGGCTTTAAGGCCGAATTGCGAATTATTTTGCCCAACCCTTTGAACATTCAACAGCCTTTTTCCAGCCTGAATAAAGCTCGTCTCTGCGCTCCTGAGACATTTGAGGAGTGAATACCCTTTCAACCGCACGGTTATTCTGTATCTCCTCCTTGTCTTTCCAGAAGCCGACTGCAAGACCTGCAAGATAAGCCGCACCGAGCGCCGTTGTTTCAACAGTTTTCGGTCTGTTAACGCTGCATCTTATCATATCCGCCTGTATCTGAAGCATTATATCGCTTACGCTTGCTCCGCCGTCAACGCGAAGCTCCGTGAAATCTATGCCCGAGTCTGATTTCATTGCTTCAAGCAAATCCGTCATCTGATATGTGATGGCTTCAAGCACGCTTCTTGCGATATGCGCTCTGTTTACGCCTCTTGTCAGACCCACAATGCAGCCTCTTGCATACATATCCCAATAAGGTGCGCCGAGACCCGTAAAAGCGGGAACAAAATATATGCCGTTTGCATCGGGAACGCTTTCCGCAAGCTCATCGCAGCGGCGCGCATTGTCAATCAGATGCACCTCGTCGCGAAGCCATTTTATAACCGAGCCCGCATTAAACGCCGAGCCTTCTATTGCATATTCAACCTTGTTGCCGATGCCCCACGCAACACCCGTAAGCAGATTGTTTTTGGATTTAACTCTTTTTTCGCCCGTGTTCATAAGCAGGAAGCAGCCCGTGCCGTAAGTATTCTTAGCCTGACCGGGTTCAAAGCAGCATTGACCGAAAAGCGCGGCGGGCTGATCTCCGACCGCTCCGCAGATGGGAATTCCCTCAAGAAACTCCAAGCCGAGAATACCCTTTGCCACTCTGCCGTAGATTTTGCTTGACGGTGCGGGCTCGGGCAGAATTGACATGGGGATTCCGAGCTTTTCACAAAGATATTCGTCCCAGCAAAGCTTGTCAACATCAAACAGCATTGTTCTTGAAGCGTTTGAATAGTCGGTAACATGAACGCTGCCGCCGGTCAAATTCCAGATTATCCATGTTTCAACAGTTCCGAAAAGCAGCCTGCCCTGCTCGGCAAGCTCCCTTGCGCCCGCCACATTGTCAAGTATCCATTTAATTTTTGTTGCCGAAAAATATGCGTCAATCAGCAAACCTGTTTTTTCCTTTATGTAATCTTCAAGCCCCTGCGCCTTTAATTCCTCGCACAGCTCCGCTGTTCGGCGGCACTGCCAAACGATGGCGTTATAGACAGGCTTTCCCGTCTGCCTGTCCCAAAGAATGGTGGTTTCGCGCTGGTTGGTAATTCCTATTCCCGCAATGTCGCAGGGATTGACTCCGCTTGACAGAATACAGGAGGAAACCGCCTGAAACTGGCTGTAAAGAATTGCCAGAGGGTCATGCTCAACCCAGCCTGCCTGAGGATAGATTTGCTCAAATTCATTCTGAGCCTTGCCGACGATATTGCCTTTTTTATCAAAGATTATCGCCCGCGAGCTTGTTGTTCCCTGATCCAAAGCCAAAACATATTTTGCCACCGAACTCATCCTTTCAGTATTTATTTTATTCCGAAATATTTTGCAGCGTTGTTATAAGAAATATCTCTTGCAAGAGCGCAAAGAGTCTTTTCATCATTGGGATAAAGCCCCTGAGCAACCATATCCCCCATAAGTCCGCACATTATTCTGCGGAAATACTCGTGCCTCGGATATGACAGGAACGAGCGTGAATCCGTGACCATTCCTACGAATTTTCCGAGAGCGCCGAGATTTGCCAGAGCCTTCATCTGCTCTCTCATTCCGTCTATATTATCGTTGAACCACCATGCCGAACCGAACTGTATCTTGCTCTGAGCCTCGCTGCTCTGGAAATTGCCGAGCATTGCTCCGAGAACATAGTTATCTTTCGGATTAAGCGTAAACAAAACGGTTTTGGGAAGCTTATCCCTGACGGCAAGACCGTCAAGAAATCTTGAAAGCTTAACGGCAATTTCTCTGTCATCAATCGAATCATAGCCCGCGTCCGCTCCGAGAGCACGGAACATTTTTGTGTTGTTGTTTCTCATGGCGCCTATGTGAAGCTCCATTACCCAGCCCCTTTCGGCATATTTCGCCGCAAGGAATGAAAGCAGAGCCGTTTTGAATTTATCAGCCTGAACGGTGCTTACAGAACCGCCGTCCTTTGCAAGCGAAAATATTTCTTCAAGCTCCTCTGCCGACGCTTCTTCATAAGGAACATAGGCAAACGCATGGTCGCTCGCGCAGCAGCCCAATGAAGCGAAAAATTCAATTCTTTCTTCAAGTGCTGTGCAAAGCTCCGAAAAGCCGTTGATTTCTCTGCCCGCCGTCTTTTCCATATCGGAAAGCCATGGTCTCCACGCAGGAAGGTCAATTCCGAGAGCCTTGTCGGGTCTGAACGCGGGAAGAACCTTGCAGGAAAAGCTGCCGTCGGCGGCAATAAGCTTGTGATATTCAAGTCTGTCGGCAGGGTCATCCGTTGTGCAGAGATGAGATACATTTGATTTTTCAATAAGCTCTCTCGGAGTGAAACCGCCCGCAGCGATTCTTTCATTGGCTCTGTTCCAGATATCGTCGGCGGTTTCCGCGCTGAGAATATCGTTAATTCCGAAATATCTTCTCAGCTCAAGATGGCACCAATGATACATCGGGTTGCCGATGAGACAGGGCATTATTGATGCAAACGCCTTGAATTTCTCATAGCCGCTTGCACTGCCCGTTATCAGCTCCTCATCAATGCCGCATGAACGCATGGCACGCCATTTATAGTGATCTCCCGCAAGCCAGAGCCACGCGATGTCCTCGGGCTGCTTGTTTTCGTATATTTCTTTGGGCGAAAGGTGGCAATGCCAGTCAAAAATCGGCATTTCTTCCGCCGCCTCAAACATTTTCAAGGCAGGCTCGCTGTTAAGCAGAAAATCTCTGCCCATAAATTCTTTAATCATTATGTATTCCTCCCACTCAGAGCAGTATAGTTTAATTTTAACATATATTATAGGATTTGCAAGTAAAAAAACACTCCCCTGACATAAAAAAAAGAAAAACACTTGCGGATTTTGTTCCGGAAAAGGGTGAAGCCGCAGCCCGTGAAGGCTGCGGCTTCGGTGAGGAGTTGTATATAAGAGGGTAAGTAGTGGTCAAAAATTATTCGTCGATATCAAGGAGTTCATTAACGGTGATTCCGAGAACCTCTGAAAGAGCCTTGAGCTCGAAATCGGCAACATAACGGAGCTGGCCTTCAAGCTTTGAAAGACCCGATGCGTTAAGGTCGATGCCTTTAATCTGAAGCTGGGTAAGAAGATCCTTCTGCTTCATATTTATTGCCTTGCGTCTTGCTTCAACTTTTGCGCCAACAATATTTCTCTCGCCGAGTTCCTGCTTTCTGATTCTCATAAATAATCCTCCTAAAAATTTTATCTTATCTCGCCAAACAAATTATACAGATTGTATAATTTGCATTTAATCAATCGGGGGAAATAACCATATCCTTGTTTATATTCGCAATTCTATCATACTTTTACGAAAAATGCAAGCTTTTTTTCATAAAAAGTAAAAAATATTTTTTCTTTCTCAAATTTTTCGGACATTTTGTGTTCATTGTCCGAAAAACGAGGATAAATTTTCCTTTTTCCGCTCTGAGAATACCCGACGAAGCATAAAAGCACATATCGGCACTCCCGAATATTAATTAGTTGCAAACGCAGCGCCGCCGAAAGGCGATTTTTGGTTGTTATGTATATTGTAATATTTTTTAAAATCATCCATAATATAAACAATCGGCTTTGACCGAAAAAATAATACAAAGAGGCTATTTTCATGGAAATCGTCAAAACTCAGAGAAATCTGACAATGCTGACAGACTTTTACGAAATAACCATGGCAAACGGTTATTTCAAAAATAATTTTAAAGACACCGTTGCATATTTTGATATGTTTTTCAGAACCGTACCCGACGGCGGAGGATATGTTATAATGGCGGGCGTTGAACAGCTCGTCAAATATCTCTCACAGCTCTCGTTTTCTCAGGAGGATATTGAGTATCTCAGAACTAAGAACTTTGATGAGGAATTTCTGAAATATCTTTCCGACTTTAAATTTGCCTGCGATGTATGGGCTGTTCCCGAGGGCACTCCCATTTTCCCCGGCGAACCCATAGTTAAAGTCAGAGGTCCCGTTATTCAGGCGCAGTTTATCGAAACCATGCTCCTGCTCTGCATAAATCATCAAAGCCTTATTGCCACAAAGGCAAACCGTGTTTCGCGTGCGGCTGACGGCAGAGCGGTTATGGAATTCGGTTCAAGGCGCGCTCAGGGCGCAGACGGCGCAATTTACGGTGCAAGGGCGGCATATATCGGCGGGTGTGCGGGAACTGCCTGCACCATAACCGACGAGATGTTCGGCGTGCCCGCTCTCGGAACAATGGCTCACAGCTGGATTCAGCTTTTCGACAGCGAGCTGGACGCATTCAAAGCATATGCGCGCGAATATCCCGACAACTGCACCCTGCTTGTTGACACCTATAATGTTCTCAAGTCGGGCGTTCCAAACGCCATAAAGACCTTTGACGAGGTGCTCGCTCCCATGGGCAAACGCCCCAAGGGAATAAGAATTGACAGCGGCGATATCACATATCTCTCACGCAAGGCAAGAAAAATGCTTGATGAGGCGGGATATCCCGACTGCACGATAGTTGCTTCAAATTCACTTGACGAACACATAATCCGCGATATGCTCGCGCAGGGCGCAAAGGTTGATTCCTTCGGCGTGGGCGAAAGGCTCATAACCTCGTCCTCAAGCCCTGTTCTGGGCGGAGTTTATAAGCTCAGCGGCGTTGAGCGCGGCGGAGAAATAATCCCCAAAATCAAGCTCAGCGAAAATGTTCAGAAAATAACAACCCCCGGCAGCAAAAAGGTCTACCGCCTTTACGATAAAGAAACAGGCAAAGCCATTGCCGACCTTATCACCCTTGCGGACGAAAAAGTCGATGAGTCGCAGCCCTATGAGCTGTTTGACCCCGACTTCACATGGAAGCGCAAAACCGTAACGGATTTCACGGCACGCGAGCTGCTTGAACCGCTGTTCGTCGGCGGAAAATGCGTTTTTGAGAAAAAGCCCGTCAGCGAAGTCAAAAAATACTGTGCCGAGCAGGTAGATACACTTTGGGACGAGGTCACAAGATTTGAAAACCCTCACAATTATTATGTTGACCTTTCACAACCGCTGTGGGATTTGAAACAACAGCTTCTCAGAAAGAACGGGAAAAAGTAAAGTATAAGCAAAAAAGGGGCTATCGCAATAAGATGAAGAAGCCGTTTTCTTCCGACGACGGCGTATAAAGATACTCCGAGTCGGAAAAAACGGCTAAAAAGAAACATTAAATATTGATTTTACCTTTAAATACGATATTAAAATGGCTTGTATCGGTTGAACTTCCAATACAAGCCATTTTCTGTCATATTCGTTTCTTTTGTTCTTCGCTTAGTGCGACAGCCCCTTGAATTTTCTTTTATGCAAAGTTGGATTCATAAATTGCGGCGCTCAATTCCTCGGTGATGAAATCCGCCGCGATTATTCCGTAATATCTGCCTTTTTCAAAGCCGTCTTCAAGCAAAGCCTTGTTGATTATGCGCGCATTGGTTTCGGGCAGAACCAGCATACCCGTGCAGCTTGTAAAACAGATGTTGAATTCCGACGGATTAAGCTTTTTTCCGAGGAAGGACCTGACTTCTTCAAGCTTGCGGCTGCCCTCAAGCTTGTAGGTATCCTGAACATATACGGAGGCATATTTTTTGCCGCTGAGCTTTGTTATTTCACCTCGGCGGAAATCGTTTCTGTCCCTGCCGCCGATGTATGGACAATGGCTGAAATCTATTCCGCTTGTGTTGTTGCTGAAACGGGTTTCATCTATGCTCGTTTGTCTGAGCAGCACGATTTTTCCGCGCACCTGCCCGAGAGTTGGTATGGCGTTTTTGATATACCAAAGGCTGCGGCTGTTCCTGATATACAAGTCATAGAACGCGGAATAGAAAGCCTTGCCTGCGTCGCCGTCATCCTCTTTGAGCTTGAAAAGAATTGTTTCGCTCGGATTTTCTTTAAGGAACTTGCGGCAATCGGCAATTATTGCCGCCGCAGTCAGCTTTTCGGAAAAAACGCTTTTTCCCTCTCGGCAATCGGCAGCAGAGTGAACAGCAATAAAGCCGTCCTCCGTTTTTTCAAGTCTTATATCAAGAAAGCGCACTCCCGCACAGAGCTGCTGATAAACAGAAAGCTCCTGCGTTTTTGAAATTGCGCTGAAATTGACATACTGCGTTGCGCTGTCGTGCGTGCCGGGGATGTTGATCGCGGTTATCGGTGTGCCGCCTCTGATTTTTTTCATCCAAGAGCAGGATTCGTTCTGCGCGGCAAAGCCCGGAACAGCCGCAAGCAGAATAAGTGCCGCAAGCAGAATTGCCGCTGACCTTTTGAAAATGCTTTTCATATTGTCTCTCCTATTCAATTACCGTCATTTTTTACGACAATTATTTATATACTATAATCTGAGGGTCGTCCTCGTTCCACGAGCCGAAAGCCTCGCTGAAATCATCATTCATAAACATAGGAATGTATTTTTCAAAGTTTGATGAAAGCCTGCTGTTTTTCAGCTCATCGGGCGCAATCCAAAAAACTCTGCCCTCATCGGTTTCCCCGAGCAGCTCTCCGCTGAAATCGGAGGTTTTATAAAGAAAAACAATGTATCTGTTAAAATTGCGGTTATGCGCCCAATGAATAACCCCACAGGGCTTTAAGTTAAAAACATCAAGCCCTGTTTCCTCTTTTATCTCTCTGACGGCGGAATCAACAAAGCTTTCGCCCGGCTCCACATGACCGCCCGGAAAGGACAGCCCCTTCCAGCTTTTAACCCTTTCCTGCACAAGAACCCTGCCCGTGGTTTCATCGGTGACCATAACCATATTTGTAAGCTCCACGCTCGGCTGAATGTCTCCGCCGCGGAACGCTTCCTTTTCAATCGCCATCACCTTAGCCCCCGTTAAAAGTCTGCGGCAATATTATAGCACACTCTTAACTCTTTGTAAAATGTTCAAAACGCTTTGCAAAAATTTGGTTATTCTGCATAAATCGCTGCTCGGTTTTTAGTTGAAATTGTTGTCTTTAAAAAACACGCAATGCGTGCTATAATATTTTAGTACGCGAGCTGTTCGCAATCAACCGCTCAAAAGGAGATGAAGCTATGGAAAACCGCTTTTTCTGTGCAAAAGAAAACGGAAAATTAAGTTATCCGAAAACGATTTTAACCGGTTTCGGATTTATGGCAACCTCGATTGCCTGGGCAATTTATGACCCTTACATAACAAAAATCCTTAACCATCTGCTTAACGCTTCCGCTGCCGTTACTCAGTGGAGCGCAAAGCTTAACGAAGCTTTTCCCGTGCTTGCCGAGTTTGCAAAGGCTCAGGGTGAAAATGTTACAACCGCCGCAGGCGGCATCACTCTCGTTCCCCTTTTCATTGGCATTATAATGACCTTTGATAATATTTTCGGCGTTATTTTCCAGCCGACCTTCGGCAAGCTTTCAGACCGCTGCCATTCAAAGCTCGGCAAACGCCGCCCGTTCATTGTTTTCGGCGCTCCGATTTCCGCCCTGCTTTTTGCTTGCATTCCCTTCGTTGCGCTTACGGAATCTCTGCCGCTGACAATGCTTTTCATTATTCTGTTTGTTTTCGTTATGTCGCTGTGGAGAGCGCCCGTTGTTGCTCTTATGCCCGACCTTACCCCGCCTGAGCTTCGCTCGCAGGGCAATGCGGTCATCAACCTTATGGGCGGTCTCGGCGGACTTATCGGTATGGTTGCCGGCACGATAGTAACCGTAATTATGAGCGCCGTTCTCGGCAAGGGCAACTATGAGGAAATCGACACCTATCCTTATGTTTTCCTCATCGGTTCCGTTGTTATGATAATCGGTATGCTTGTTTTGCTCTTTAAGGTAAAAGAGCCTGACAGCAGATTAGCCGCGGTTTCCGAGCAAAATCAGGCTATCGACGCCGCCGCAAAAGCCAAGGCGGAAAAAGAAGCAAAGAAAGCTGAAAAGGCTGCAAGAAAAGCCCAAAAGCTTTCAAAGAGCGAGAGAACAAGCCTCATATTTATGCTTTGCGGTCTGTTCTTCCTTTTCTGCGGCACCAATGCAATAACCACCTTCTTTGCCCTGTTTGCCGCTGAAATTCTCGGCAAAACAACGGCTGAAGCAACAATAATGATGGCAATTTTCGCTGTCTGCTCCGCTGCTGCGGCTCTGCCCGCAGGCGCGCTCGGCAAAAAAATCGGCAGAAAAAAGACAATTCTGATAGGCTTGGGCGTATTTATGGCTGTATTCCTGCTCTATGTTGCTACAAGAAGCATGGCTCTGATTTGGGTTGCTCTTGTTCTCGGCGGTGCGGCAAATATGTTTATCACCGTCAACACTCTGCCGCTTGTGCTTGAAATCGGCGGACTTGACAAGGTAGGAACCTTTACAGGCTATTATTACACCGCCACATTCTCGGCTCAGATAGCTTCCCCCATCGTTTACGGTATCGTCCGTATGATTTCGGGAACATATATGTCGCTGTTTGTTTACAGTCCGATTATGTTCATTCTCAGTATGCTCTGCATTTTCGTTGTAAGGCACGGTGAAGCAATCCCCGAAGAGGTTATAAAAGCCGCTGAAGAAAACGATTAAGACATCTTCCGCCGATCTTTGAAGTTGGCAGGCATTCCGCAGCCTGTCAACCGATTATTTCGGCATACATACATCCTTCTATAAAGTCAAAGGCACCGAGAAATCGGTGCCTTTGGCTTTTTCATTTATGCTATTTTTATTCTGCTTTCGGCAGGGCGACGGTAACCTTAAACAAATCGCCGTCAATGTGAACCTTGAATTTTCCGTGCTGAAGCTCGCAGAGGTTTTGCGCTATCGAAAGTCCGAGTCCGCTGCCCTCGCCCGAGCGGGACGCGTCTCCCCTGACAAATCTCTGAGTCAGCTCGTCGGCGGGAATATCAAGCGCATACTTGGATATGTTCTTGAAAACAAGCGAGCCGTAATTTTCACCCGAGAGCACCTCGATATATACCCTTGTGCCGTCAAGCGCATATTTTCTTATATTTGAGAAAAGATTTTCAACTATTCTTGAGGTCTTTTGCGAATCGGCGGTAACAAAAACGGGAGCTTCGGGAGATTTCATAACAAGCTCGATATTGTATTTGCGAAGCTCATCCTCGTGCTCTCCGACGGACTGCGCCGCAAACTCGCAGAGATTGAGCTTAACGGGGTGGATTTCAACCGCGCCCGTTGAAGCCTTTGAAGCCTCAACCAAATCCTCAATGAGCTTTTTCATTTTAGCCGCTTTTTCATCAAGCACGGAAATATATTTCTGCGCCGTTTCGTCCTCAACATTGCATTTTTTGAGCAAATCCACATAATTGACAATGGAGGTCAGCGGAGTTTTCAGGTCGTGAGAAACATTGGTAATAAGCTCGGCTTTCATTCGCTGATCCTTAATTGCGCTGTCAACGGCGTTTTGAAGTCCGTCCTGCATTGAGAGGATATCCTCTGCAAAGCGGCGCATAAAGCCGGGCATCAGGGTTGTGTTCAGCTTGCTGTTTAATTTGCCGTTTTTGATGTCGGAAACGCACGCCATTATCCTGTCAAGCGAAACGATGAGAAGCAGGCAGAGCATAAGCACCGCCGCATTAACAAAGAGCAGGAAAATGAACAGGAAAACTCCTCCTGCGGAGCGCATTGCGAAGCCCGCAATCATGCAAAACATTCCGTTGAAAAACAGGAATGCGGCGGTAACGCAGCAGGCAATAATTTTGAATTTATTCCTGTTGCCTTTTGAATAGTCGCAGGCAATGATGTATTCAAACTTATCTATTGTTCTTCTGCAGAAAGACGCAAGCTTTTTGAAAAGCCAGCGAACGGGGCGCAAAAGCCAATAGCAAAGCGTGTGGCGCCAAAAGCTCTTGTTTCTGATATTTCTTGCAAGGCTCATATTAAGCCCCGTCCAGATTATCAGGCACAGAGCCGCGCAAATGCCCACAAGCTCGTCTGTGCTCTTGCAAACGGCAAGCAAAAGCGTTTTTCCTATACCCTCGCCCGGGAAAACATTAATCGGTTGGAATTCGCACACGGCGATTGCTCCTGCAAGAAATCCGAACATTATTATTGCGCAAAGTCCGAGCGAGCCGCTTATTTCAAACGGTATTCTGTCAACAAAGTTTATTTTAATTCCCTCTGCGGTTTTTCCCGCGGCGGAAATAAGATAAACAAAAGCGGCGCAGGAAATGAGCAGGCTGAGAGCCGTGAGCCAGAGGCAGAGCGAAAGCGAATTAAAGCGGCTGCCCGAATAATCGTCAAACGCCATTCGTGAGGCAACAAACATATCCGTATCGTCTGCGGTGGGAGCAAATGAAAAATATGCCGCAGACACCGTTTCGGGCGCCGACAGAAGCGCGGAGTTTTTATCATAATTGCTGAATATATCATTATGAAGCTTTGAGAAAAAGCTCTGTGTATTCTCGGCTTCCGTGCCTTTAATCAAGGTGTATTTGCCATTGACAATGCTCTCGGCAAACTCTCCGCCGCCGAGCTTTTCGATAATCTGCTGCTCGGTGTCGGCTCTTGTAACGCCGCAGTTGGTTATAACATTGCCCGTGCTCTTATAAAAAACGGCATATTTTACGCTTTGAACTTCGTAAGAAGGATAATATCCTTCCTGCCAAGCATATTCGGCTTCAAGCTCATTTTTCAGCTCTTCTTCAATAATTTTTATTGCTTCTTCCCTCGAAGCCTCACCGTAGCAGGTATAGCTGCCCAGCGAATTGAGCAAATTGAGCGCATTTGAAATATCCGAAATCTTTTTCGGAACCGAAAGATCGTTATCCGACGGCTCATAATAGCCCGCAACGGAGGTCACCTGCTCGGCAACAGTGCCGTCGGGCAGAGCAATCTCGCTCTCATTAGTGCCGACAACATAGTCAAGGCTGTTGAATTCGTCATAGGTAATCAGACTGCCGTCATAGGCGAAATAATATTGCAGATTGTTGTAAACGCAGGAATATCTGTAACGGTTTTCACCGTCGATATAGACCTTGACGCCCGATTTATCAAGCAAATCGTAAGCCGCTTTAACTTCGGCGATTCTTTCTTCGTTCCGTGAAACGATAGCGGCACCGTAGGAGGTTTTTTTGAAATCCTCAACGCTTGTGCAGCTCGAATATTCTCCGTAGCTTAAAGTTGCACGGATAAAATCGTTCATCTGAACGCGAAAAGCCGTTGTCTGCGTGAAGGAGCGGTTTTCATAGCCGTTATAATCCGCAAAGCCTCTTACAAAGCGGTTTGCAAAGAAGCCTGCGAAAAAGAACATAACGAGAGCGAGAAACAGAGCCGCCGCCTTTGCGGGTTTGCTGTATTTAATATTTTTCGATTTTGTATCCAATTCCCCACACCACCTTTAAATATTTGGGATCTTTGGGATTGATTTCAATTTTTTCTCGGATTCTTCTGATATGTACCGTAACCGTCTTTTCCGCGTAGCAGGCGGGTTCATCCCAAACTGCCTCATAAATCTGACCCGTTGAAAGAACTCTGCCGAGATTTTCCATCAGCACGCTGATAATTCCGTATTCCGTTGCGGTTAGCTTAACCGGCTCTCCGTCGAGAGTCAGCTCCTTTGCCATTGTGTCGAGCGACAGACCGCCCGTTGTGATAACGCCCTCTTTGATTTCCATAGAGCCGAGGGTTGTGTATCGCCTTATCTGCGATTTGACCCTTGCCATAAGCTCAAGGGGATTAAACGGCTTTGTCACATAGTCGTCCGCGCCGAATGAAAGCCCCGTTATTTTGTCGGTATCCTCACTCTTTGCGGAGAGCAGAATAATGGGGATATTGTGCTTTTCGCGCAGGCGGAGCGTTGCCTGAAGCCCGTCAAGCCCGGGCATCATGATGTCAAGAATAACGCAGTGCACCTCGTTATTTTTGACCTGCTCGAGAGCCGCCCTGCCGTTTTCGGCGCGCAGAACATTGTAGCCCTCCAGCTTCAAATAAATTTCAACGGAATCAAGAATTGCGATGTCATCATCGCAGACGAGTACGGTATACATTGTTTCACCTCTGAAAAAATTCAATCCCACGGAACAATTCTTATTGTAATGCGGCGGAATTACAAATTAATCTCCAAAAAAGTTACAAGTTTATTAAAATCACGGCTTTAATATGCCTTTTTTAATCGATTCGGCAACAATGTCCTCCACAATTTGCCAAAGCTCGGGCGCGGCGGTGCGTACAATGTCGTTGCGCTCAAACACCTGCCGGGCGTGAACATCGCCCAGCTTCCATGTGTGCCCGTTTGTCAGAAAGTTGAGGAAAAGCGGCTGAATTCTGTCAATCGCATTGGCGTATCTTGACTCGGGAGTTTCCTTCGCCTCAAACTCGTCCCAAAGCGCGCGGATTTCATCGCCCTGAGGAGAATCAAGAGAGCCGAAAAGCTTTTCGGCAGCTTTGGTTTCTCTTTCAAGCTTGTCCTCGTTGCCCTTTTTATCGTAGCAGAAAGTGTCGCCCGCATAGACCTCCACAAGGTCGTGAACAAGCGCAATTTTAAGCACCCGACCCATATCGACCTTTTCCGAGCTGTATTCTTCAAAAAGCATTGCCAGCATCGCAAGATGCCACGAATGCTCCGCGTCGTTTTCGCGCCGTGAGCCGTTTGCAACAAGATTTCGGCGCAGAATATTTTTCATCTCGTCAACCGTGACGGCAAATTCTATCTGCTTTTTCAGCTTTTCATTATTAATAAAATCAAAGTTACCCATAATGTCACTTCCCGAAAATTTTTATTATATTTAAGGTGAATGGAATAATACGAACCGTGATTTTCACGGGCATATTTTCGTTCACCCTTCGTTAAAATACTCGCAAATCCACAAAGGATTTGCTGTGTTTTGTGCCTTGGTTGACCAAAAATCTGCTCCGTGAAAATTCTTAGACCCGAAAGCGAAGAATTTTCAGACGATTTTTGGTTGTTGAGGTTGCAGGAAGGCTGACGCCTTTCAATGCCGAAACTCCGAAAAGCGGCGAAAAGACTCGCTTTCGGGCAGGTTCGGATTACTCCATTCACCTTAACATTATATCATATCGGCGCGCCGGCTTCAAGGATAATCGGCTCTTTGCTCGGCGAAAATCAATCATATTAATTTTTCGGTTGATTTCCGTGTGCGGATATGATAAAATTACGGTATGAACAGTAAAACAAAAAACAGAATAAAAAAAATTACGGCGCTTTTGGCGGCTTTGGCTTTGCTTTTGCTCTCCTCCTGCTCCCGCGGCGGCGAACAGCCGCAGAATGAGCCGAGCGCATCAAACACCGTCAAAATCACTTTCCCCGAGGGGTCTGCGGTGAGCCAGATTGCCCAAAAGCTTGAGGAAAACGGCGTTTGCCCTGCGTCAGACTTTATGGCGGCGGCAAACGACCCGCAGTATCTTGAAGGCTTTTCGTTTGAAATCACCAACGCCGAGGAACGCACTTTTTTGTTTGAGGGATATATTTTCCCCGATACATATGAATTCTATCTCGGCGAAAGCGCAGGCTCCGCAATAAAAAGATTTCTTAAAAATACTCAGTCAAAAATCACTCCGCAGATGCTTGAAAGATGCTCGGAGCTCGGATATACGCTTGACGAAATTCTTACCCTCGCCTCGGTTATTCAGGAGGAGGCAGGCAACCCTGCCGAGATGGGCAAGGTTTCTTCCGTTATCCATAACAGGCTCGAAAGCAGCCGCTTTCCACGCCTGCAATGCGACGCGGCAACCTTTTATCTGCGCGATTATGTTAAGCCCTATGTCAGCGAAGAAAGATATGCCGAGCTGACGGAGCTTTACAACACCTATAACTGCAAGGGCTTGCCCGCAGGGCCGATAACCAACTGCGGCTTGGAGGCGATAAACGCCGCACTCTATCCCGACGATACGGATTATTATTTCTTCGTAACCGATTCCGACGGAATTTATCACTATGCCGAAACCTGGGCGGAGCATCAGGAAAACTGCGCCGCCGCCGGATTATAATTTATGAAAAGGAATGGTAGTAATTATGAAAAAAATCATAGCTGTTATTCTTGCCGCCGCGGCAATTCTCACCGTTTTTGCCTCCTGCGGAAAAAAGGAAATCACTTCGGGCGCATATTCCTATGTTGAGCTTAATGATGACACTCTTAAAATAACCAAATACGCTTCCGATGAAGAAACCGTGGAGCTTGACATTCCCGCGGAAATTGACGGCAAAGCCGTAACCGTTATCGGCGAAGAAGCCTTTGCGGGCGTTCAGACAATTACGGTTGTCAACTTCCCCTCCTCTCTGACAAAGGTTGAAAAGAACGCCTTTGCGGGAAGCTCAATCAAAAAGGCTTTTCTTCACAAATCCGCCGTTACGGAAATCGGAGAAACCGCATTCGGCGAATGTCATAATCTCGTTCAGATTGATTTGCCGAGAACTCTCACAACAATCGCCGCAAAAGCATTTTACTACTGTGAAAACCTTAAGGTTGCCTATTTCAGAGGCGATGTTGAAAATATTGACACCTTTGCCTTTGACGCAAGCCCCGATGTTAAGTTCTATGTAAAGAAAAGCTTTTCAAAGGTTATTGACTTTGCAAGAGTATATCATTTTAACACCGTTGTTATTGACGCGGTGTCCGAAACCGTCGCTGCATAAATAAAAGACAAATAAATCAAGCCGCCGCCTCATATCATCAAATGAGGTGACGGCTTTATGTTTTATGAAATCAATTCCGCAATAAGCTCGTTTGTGTGGGGAATACCGATGCTCGCCGTTTTTCTCGGAACGGGTTTTTTTCTTTCGGCAAGAAACGGATTTTTCCAGATTTTTGGAGTGGGAAAATGGATAAACAAAACCGTTATAGCCGCCTTTAAAAGCAGAAAAGATAAATCAAACCCTTCCGACGGCTCCGTTTCACAGCTCGGCGCGCTGACCTCGGCTCTTGCCGCCTGCCTCGGAACGGGCAACATTGTAGGCGTTGCCACCGCGCTTTGCTCGGGCGGACCGGGAGCAGTTTTTTGGATGTGCGTTTCGGCAATTCTCGGCATGATGACCTGCTGCTGCGAAAACATTCTCGGCATAAAATACCGTGTAAAAAATCGGCTCGGAATGTGGTCGGGCGGGCCAATGCTCTATATTGAGCGCGGACTCGGAATGAAAGGGCTTGCGGGCGTTTATGCCGTTTTGCTCACGGGAGCGTCGCTCGGCATGGGTAATATGACTCAGGCAAATTCCGTGGCGGGCGGGCTTGCGGGCTTCGGTGTTCCGCCGCTTGCCGGCGCCGCCGTAATAGCCGTTCTCGCCGCCGTTTCAATTTCGGGCGGGCTGAAAAGAATAACTGCAATTTCAGAAAAGCTCATTCCGATTTTGTCCGCCGTATTCATTACAGGCTGTTTTATCATAATCGGCGTCAATGCAAAAAATCTGCCCTCCTGCCTTTCGGCAATTTTTCGTGAGGCTTTCACCTTGAAAGCGGCAAGCGGCTTCGGGCTTGCAAAAGCCGCCCGTTACGGCGTTTCTCGCGGCGTTTTTTCAAATGAAGCGGGGCTTGGAAGCAGCGCGATAATTCATGCCGCGGCGGACTGTAAAAACGCGGGCGAGCAGGGAATGTGGGGAATTTTGGAGGTTTTTATAGACACGGTCTTTATGTGCACGGTTACGGCGGCGGCGATTATGACAAGCGGAGTTTGGACAGCCGACACGCCGCTGAACGGAGTTGAGCTTTGCTCGGCTGTTTTTGAAAGCGTTTTCGGCAAAGCGGGCGGATATTTTCTGAACGCCTGCATCTGCCTTTTTGCCTTTGCCACCCTGATTGCATGGTCTTATTACGGCAAAAGCGGCGCGGAATATCTTTTCGGCACGGGCAGCGGAAAGATATACAACATACTTTACATAGCCTTTGCTTTTGCGGGCGCGCTCACAAAGCTTGAAAGCGTGTGGAGCATTTCCGACACTCTCAACGGCTTAATGGCAATTCCGAATATATTCGCTCTGCTTCTGCTCTCGGGCGAAGCCTCCGAGCTTCTCGGAGAGGCTCGCGGCAAGCCGCCGAAAATCGGACGAAAAAAACACGCCTTTTTCTCTTGCATTGGCGGCGGTATGGTGTTATACTGAATTATATTTTTAAACCACCGCTCGAAACGAAGGAGATTAAAATATGTATAAGCTCACCGTTCCCGAGGGCTATAAATCCCTCTTAAACCCCCGTCAGACTCAGCTTGCAATCAAAAAGGTTAAGGATTTCTTTGAAAGAGACCTTGCCATTCAGCTCAACCTGACCCGCGTTTCCGCTCCGCTTTTTGTTGACGCGGATTCGGGGCTTAACGACACGCTCAACGGCGTTGAGCGCCCCGTTGCGTTTGACATCAAGGGTATAGACGGCGGCGATTTTGAAATCGTGCAGTCGCTCGCCAAATGGAAAAGGCTGGCTTTGAAGCAATACGGCTTTGAGGTCGGCGAAGGGCTTTACACCGACATGAACGCCATCAGGCGCGATGAGGACACCGACAACATTCATTCCGTTTTCGTTGACCAATGGGATTGGGAGAAGCATATTTCCAAAGAGGAAAGAAACGAAGAAACTCTCAAAGACGCGGTCAAGGCAATTTACAGAGCATTAAAGCATACCGAGCGTTATATAGCCGATGACTACGCCTTTGTTGAGCGTAATTTTCTGCCCGATAAAATAACCTTTATCACCACTCAGGAGCTTGAGGATATGTATCCCGACCTCACACCCAAAGAAAGAGAAAACCGCATAGCAAGAGAGAAAAAAGCGGTATTCATTATGAAAATCGGCGGCGCGCTGAAAAGCGGAGAAATCCATGACGGCAGAGCGCCCGACTATGACGATTGGGAGCTTAACGGTGATATCGTTGTTTATTATCCCGTTCTTGACATTGCATTTGAGCTTTCATCAATGGGCATCAGAGTTGACGAGGAGGCTCTCACAAGGCAGCTTGAAATCAGGGGTTGCCCCGAGCGCAAAGCCCTGCCCTTCCACAAGGCTCTGCTTGACGGCGAGCTTCCCTATTCATTGGGCGGCGGCATAGGTCAGTCAAGAATTTGTATGTTTTTCCTGAGAAAGGCTCACATCGGCGAGGTTCAGGCTTCGGTATGGCCGCATGAAATGATTGAGGAATGCCGCGCCAAGGGTCTGGAACTGCTTTAATCTAATGTGAATATGACAAAAACGGCTTGCATCTTTCCGATACAAGCCGTTCTTCTTTTACACATCTTTAAATTCTATAACCTTGTTTGTTTTGCCCGATTCAAAAATCGCTTCAACAAGGCGCATAAGTCTGCGCTGCTGATCGTGAGTGACGATGATATCCTCCTTGCCGTTGAGGTAGGCAAAAACATTCTTGTAATATTCGCCCCAATCGGCTTTCTGAACGGGCAGAGGATAGGTCTGAATTGTGTCGTCGGTTCTCGGCGCCATGGTTTTGGTTATACCCGCGCCCGCAACAATGGGAACAGCGTCTCTGTTTTCCCAATCGGAAACCATAACAACCTTGCCGTTGCAATCCCAATCGTTAACAACCGCCGTGCCGTTTTCGCCGAGCATATACCAAAGCGGCAGCTCGATGAAGTTACTGGTGGTAACCTCAACATAAAATGACAGTCCGTCATCGAAAATAAGCGTTGCGCGGAAGCCGTCGTCGCACTTTTCGTTGGTAACATTGGTAAGCTCGGAATAAACGGAAACCAGCTTTCTGGGCAAAGTCATCATCAGAGCCTGGTCAAGCAGATGAATTCCCCAGTCAAGAACCATTCCGCCGCCGTGCTGCGGCTGATTGCGCCAGTCACCCGGAATTCCTCTTGAGCCCTGAACTCTCGATTCAATGCGAAAAACCTTGCCGAGAGTGTTTTCGTCAAGCAGCTTTTTTATTGTGAGATAATCCTCGTCCCAGCGTCTGTTCTGATGAACGGTGAAAAGCTTGCCGCACTCATTAGCGCAGGCTATCATTTCTTCAAGCTCGCCGCTGTTCATTGCAACGGGCTTTTCGCTGATAACATTTTTTCCTGCACGCAGAGCGGCAACGGCAATTTCCTTATGAAAATCGTTGGGTGTTGCAATCGTTACAAGGTCAATGCGCTCGTCCGCAAGCAGCTCCTCACGGGTGGCAAACGAGTGAATTCCGTTTTCCTCCGCAACCTTGCCGCGCTCGGGGTTAATATCATATATGCCGACAAGCTCGGCGTATTCGCCCATTTCTTCTTTGACTTTTCTTGTGTGCCAGCTGCCCATTCCGCCGTAGCCGATTACGGCAAAGCCGATTTTGTTGTTAACCATAGTAAATACTTCCTTAAATGAATAATAAGAATTTGTTGGTTATGAATCGAAACTCAAACCCACCACATTTCTCCCGTGGACTCCGTAACCAAAACATCTTTGA
>JAEDGK010000137.1 GCA_016297555.1 Clostridiaceae bacterium | reverse complement strand
TAGGAACGGCAAAATTTTTTGCACTTCTATTGCTTCTTTATCACACATAAGCAAAATCGGCGGGGATGTGCTGCTACGGCGTCGCAAAGCAAGAGCCTCAACCCGAACTTTTCAAAATAAGCTGTGGATTTTAGCGGAAAAATATGATATAATTCTAATCAGAAATGCAAAATAACCGCAAAAGGAGAGTGCCTGTGGAAAGAATAAAGCCAAAAGACAGATTTCCTGCCGCATTGGCGCTCGTTCTGTTCGGCTTAGTGGGACTATTGAAAATTTTCAAAGCAAATGTGCCCGTTTTATCAGATGTCATCTTTTTGATGACGAATCTGGTTTTTGTCGGCATAATAATGTGCTGGATGATTTATACGCAGAGAAGCATCCTTTCCAAAAAAATCAGAAACATAATAACGGTGCTTTCTCTGCTGATGATGTTTTATATTTTCGTAAGAACCTGTAAATACAGGTATTTTTCGGGTGTTGAAACCGCGCTTCGCTATCTGTGGTATCTTTATTATCTGCCGCAGCTTTTTGCCCCTCTGCTTGCGTTTGTGGTTGCCGACAGAGTGGGAAAAACCGAGGAATACAGGCTGTCGAGAGCTTACGGCGTGCTTTTCCTTGCGGCGGCTGTTTTGTTTATTGGGATTATGACGAATGACATTCATCAGCTTGCGTTCAGGTTTAATCCCGACCTTGTGAATTGGGATGACGATTATGACTACGGTCCGCTGTTTTACGCGGTTGTTATATGGATTTATTTTTGGATTTTTGCCGCCGTCGGCTTGCTGAGCTATAAGTGCAAGGCGGTCAACAAAAAAGCAGAATTGGTTCCGATTTTTTGGCTTGTGCTCGGCACGGCCTACATAATTTTACTCAGCTTCAAAAGCTCGTCTTTGCCGTTTCAGCTTCCCGAAACGCATTGCTTCATCTTTATTGCGGTTATTGAAAGCTGCATAAGAATGGGCTTGCTTCCGTCAAATACGGGATACAGGGAGTATATTTCAAATTCAAGCGCCGCCGTCCAGATAGCGGATGCGGACGGAAATGTTGTTTACAGCTCCAAGAATGCGCTTGCGCTCACGCGGGAGCAGATGGAGCTTGCGGTCAAAGAGCCTGTTTTTATCGGGCGAAACACGGTTCTGAATTCAAAAGCCGTAAGCGGCGGAAATATTTTCTGGACGGACGATATTTCGGCGGTTAACAAAATAATTGATGAGCTTGTTGAAATGGGCGAGCAGCTCAGCGAAAAAAGCCGCCTGCTTAAAGCCGAAACAGAGTTGAAAGAACAGCAAACGCGTATTGAGGAGCAAAACCGACTTTATGACGGCATCGCTGTTTTGGTAAAGCCTCAGCTTGATAAAATTGCGGAGCTTATCGGAGATGAAAGCAAGCTTGACCGCAATATACCTCTTGCCTGCGTGCTGACCTGCTACATAAAGCGCAGAGCAAATCTCACTCTGCTTGCAGACGGCGCGGAGCTTCTTGATGTCCGAGAGCTTTATTTGAGCATCAATGAATCCGCGGAATATCTTAAGCTTTACGGCACGCCCGCCTGCGTTTCATGCGGCGGAGAATTTATGATGCCTGCCGAAAGTGCTTTGCTTGCCTTTGATTTGTGGCAGGCGGTTATTGAAGCTTTTCTGCCGGGGCTTGAAGCGGTTATGGCAAGGCTTTGTGAAGAAAACGGCTCGTTTGTAATGAGAATTACTGCGGATTCCGAGCTTGATTTTTCCGTTTCAGACGGTCTGAAAGACAGAATTAAAAAATCAGACGGAGAGCTGTGTTCCGTTTATGAGGACGGAACTCGGTTCATAACTCTGTCACTTCCGAAAGGCGGTGACGCACGGTGAGAGATTTTTTTGATTTACCTTATTTTTACAGCGCGCTGATAATCACCGCATATAATGCCGTTGCGGCGGCTGACCTTTACTGTGTCATAGTCTGCTCAATCTATAAAATTAAAAAGCGTAACGCATTTTTTCCTTTTGTGCTGTTTGCAGCTTCGACTTTCAGCCTGTTTCTTTTGCTCGGCGGACACATCGGGGGTTGCTTTGAAACCTTTGCTTTGCCGATTTATAATTTTGTTAAATCTCTGTCAACCGCCGCCGTTGTGTCGGCTCTGGCTGTTCAGGCGGTTCTTGCGTGCCTTTCGTTCCGCTTGACGGGAAGCCGGAGAAAAAGAAACATCACTCCCATGTCAATAAAAGAAGGTGTTGACAAGCTGCCGACGGGGCTTTGCTGTTATAACGAAAAAGGAACTCCCAAGCTTGTTAACAATCAAATGGACAGTTTCAGCCGAATTATCACGGGCGAGCCGCTTTTTGATGCAAAAGAGTTTTGGAGCAGGATAACAAACGGTGACCTTGTCGGCGGCAGCTTTGCCGTTACGAAAGGCGAAACTCCGATAATCCGCTTGCCCGACGGCGAGGTCAGAAGCTTCAGCCGCAGCGAAATGACGATTGGCGGCAAAAAAATGTTTGAGATAACTGCGGCAAATATCACGGAGCAGTATGCTCTGAGCTGCCAGATTCAGGAGTATAACGACGGTCTGGCTCAGGTTAACAATCGGCTTGAATATTACGGAGAAACGATTGCCGACATAACGCGGGAGAGAGAAATTCTTGCCGCAAAGGTCAGTATTCACGATAAGCTCGGCAAGGCTCTGCTTGCTTCAAAGCGTTATATCGAGAAAGGCGAATCAGCCGTTGACACAAAGGTGCTGCTTGATATCTGGCGCAGCAGCGTTTCACATTTAAGAAACGAATCGGCTCACGAAGCAGATGAAAATTCGCTTGACGAATTGTATGACGCCGCCGCTCTTATGGGCATTACTCTGACGGTCAGGGGTGAGCTTCCCGAAGATGACAGCAGAATAATGAGATTTATTATGAGCGGAGCGAGAGAATGCCTGACCAACGCCGTTCACCATGCAAAAGCGTCAAATTTGGAAATAACGGTAAATGACAGCGGAGAATTTGCCGTTATAGAATATACAAATGACGGCTTGCCGCCTGTCGATAAAGTAACCGAGGGAGGCGGACTTTCTTATCTGCGACGCAAGGTTGAAAATGCAGGCGGCGTTATGCAGATATTATCCGCACCGAGGTTTATTCTCAGGCTAAAAATTCCCAAGAAGGAGGCGCTGTTCGGTGATTAATGTTATGGTGGTTGAAGACCAGGCGATGCCAAGGCAGCTTTTTGAGTCCTTTATAGCTGCAAGCGGCAGATACAGCCTTGTTCACTCAATTAAAAACGCCGATATGGCGGATCTCTACTGTGAGCAGTCAAAAATCGATTTGATACTTATGGATGTTTGCACGGCGATGAATTCCAGCGGACTTGAGGCGGCAAAAAGAATAAAAGCAAAGTATCCCGAAATAAAAATAATAATCGTAACCTCAATGCCCGAGGTTTCATATTTAAAGCGGGCGAGGGAAGTGGGTGCGGACAGCTTTTGGTACAAAGAGACGGACGAACAGACTGTTTTGGAAATTATGGACAGAACAATGGCGGGCGAGTCGATTTATCCTGACAAAACTCCCGTTGTCAGCTTCGGGATAACCGACAGCGGAGATTTCAGCGACCGTGAGCTTGAAGTGCTCCGTGAGCTGACGAGCGGCGACACAAACGCCGCCATTGGCGAGCGGCTCGGAATGTCGCAATATACCGTGCGCGACTATATTCAGACCATGCTTGAAAAAACGGGCTTCCGTTCAAGAACGGAGCTTGCGGTTAAGGCGCGCGAAAGCGGTCTGGTTATTCTGGACAGAAAGTAAATTAAAGGGATTGCCGCACTGAGCGAAGACCAAAAGAAACTAAAACAGCAAAAATGGCTTGTATCGGAAATCTGACCGATACAAGCCATTTGAATTTTAGTATGGAATTAAGATTGAATTATTTATGTTTCTTTTTAGCCGTTT
>JAEDGK010000136.1 GCA_016297555.1 Clostridiaceae bacterium | reverse complement strand
TGCCCACAAGCCGCCGCGGAAACGATGTGATTTTTCGGCGGGAGCAAGCCCCCGCCCTACTCTGCGTGCGTGTGATTGATTACCATTTTTCGGGCTCATTTGTATGGATGGATATAGAATTGAAAACGCATTTCGTAAGGCGTGCTGTATCTCCGATAAAAACTAAAAATCCGAACCCATTGCCGATTGGCATTAAGTTCGGATTTCTGCATTGTGGTGGAAGAGGGTGGATTCGAACCACCGAAGTCGATGACGGCAGATTTACAGTCTGCTCCCTTTGGCCGCTCGGGAACTCTTCCGTATATTTAATTTTGATGCAGTCAATAGTGGAGCTGGTGGACGGACTCGAACCCCCGACCTGCTGATTACAAATCAGCTGCTCTACCAACTGAGCTACACCAGCGCGGAATGCTCAGTTAATATATCACAATTTTCATCATTCGTCAAGCCTTTTTTAAAAAATTTTTTAATTATCTTCATTTTTTATTCGGCACAGCCCGTCAGGGCAAAGGAAAATCTTGACTTGCGTGTGTTGCTTATGATAATATAACTTTATTATGTTATGGGAGTGATGTCTTTTGGATTTTAAGGAAAGCTCATTTATGTATGCAATAGCGCTCGGCGTTGTGGCGTTCATAATCATTCAGTCGCTGTTTTTCATAATCAAATCGTGGAAACACGCCAAAGAGCTGGGCATAGAAAAGGAGAAGCTTAAAAATACGGTTGTTTCAAGCATTCTTTTTACCATTGCGCCCGCTGTTTCAATTCTCGCAACGGTAATCGTTCTTGCAAACGCTCTCGGCATCGTTTTGCCGTGGATAAGGCTGACGGTTATCGGCAACCTCGCTTACGAAACAACCGCCGCTCAGAGTGCGGTTGAAGCCATGGGCTCGACCCTAAGCAGCCCTATAACCGACCCTCAGCAGTTTTCAACTGTTGCATGGGCTATGACAATAGGCAGCATTGCTCCTCTTATTCTGCTTCCTTTCCTCTGCAAAAAGCTCCAGAATAAAATCGGAGACGCCGTAAACAAAAGCGATAAGAATAAAAAGCTCGGCGACGCACTTTCTGCGGCGGCGTTTATAGGAATTATCTCCGCATTTATTGCGCGAGCCATTGCAGGCACTTCGCCCGACGGCAAAAATGCGGGCTTTATGTCAATCAGCGTTTTGATTGTTGCTATTATTGCGATGGTTATTCTCGAATTTATCTGCAAAAAGTTCAACCTTGAGAAATTCCGCTCGTTCACAATGCCCATATCAATGTTTATCGGCATGGGCGCGGCAATCCTGTTTGAAGCCGTTCTTCCCTCGGGACTGACGGGCTTTATTTGGAGATAAAGGAAAGGAGTGAATGACTATGCAGAAAAATTATTTTGACAGAGTTCACAGATGGGGTATCCTGTGGGATATCGGCGCGCTGCTTGTGCTTCTTTCAATCCCCGTTGCCGTCTCAACATATCTCGGAGTCTGGCCGCAGATGAAGGTTCTCGGAATTGTTTTGAGCAAGCTTATTCCGCTTTATTGGCTTACTGCGATTGCAGAGGTTATAACATATGTTCCCATGCTCGGCGCAGGCGGCACATATCTGAGCTTCGTTACGGGCAACATAACTAACCTCAAGCTGCCCTGCGGTCTTTCGGCAATGGAGGGCGCAGGCGTCAGAGCAAACACTGAGGAGGGCGAGGTTGTTTCAACAATAGCCATCGGCGTTTCTTCAATCGTAACAACGGTTATTATAGCAGCCGGCGTGCTGATTTTCACACCGGTTCTGCCCAAAATAACCGCCGCCGATTCCGCTTTCAGACCGGCGTTTGAGCAGGTTCTTCCCGCTTTGTTCGGCGCGCTGGGCGCAAGCTACTTTGCAAAGCATTGGAAGCTCGTTTTTGCTCCCATAATTGTCGGCGTTGTTATTTTGATTTTCGCACCCGGAATGGGCGTCGGAACTCTTATGTTCCCCACAATTATTGCCTCGATAGCGGCAGCTTTTGTAATGTATAAGAAGAATTGGTTATAATAGAAACCGTATTTTCTTAATTGTTGTGCAAAATCACACTTGATATCGGTCGAATTTTGGTATAATATAATACGGATGTACTTTATCACCCTTTTTGAAAGGAGAAACACAAAATGATTAATTATTCCCGCGAAGTACAGGAAATGTGCTGTGTAGCCAAGGGACCCAACCACGGCCCCGCTCCCATCCCCGAAGAGGGCAAATGGGTTAAGGCTTATGAAATCAAGGATATTTCCGCTTTTACGCACGGTGTTGGCTGGTGCGCTCCTCAGCAGGGCGCCTGCAAGCTTTCTCTTAATGTTAAAAACGGCATTATTGAAGAAGCTCTTGTTGAAACAATCGGCTGCTCGGGCATGACCCATTCCGCAGCAATGGCTGCAGAAATTCTTCCCGGAAAAACAATTCTTGAGGCTCTTAATACCGACCTCGTTTGCGATGCTATCAACACCGCAATGCGCGAGCTCTTCCTCCAGATTGTTTACGGCCGTTCACAGTCCGCTTTCTCGGATGACGGTCTTTCGGTAGGCGCAGGCCTTGAGGATCTCGGAAAGGGACTCCGTTCACAGGTCGGCACAATGTACGGCACAAAGGTTAAGGGCGTTCGTTATCTTGAAATGGCAGAGGGCTATGTTACAAGACTTGCTCTTGATGCAGACGATCAGGTTATCGGCTATGAGTTCGTTTCTCTCGGCAAGATGACCGATTTCATCAAGAAGGGCGACACACCCAACGACGCATACAACAAGGCAATCGGCACTTACGGCAGATTTAACGAAGCCGTTAAGTACATCGACCCCAGAAAAGAATAATAGGTAAGAGGAGGTAAATTACAATGGCATTATTTGAAAGCTACGAAAGACGCGTTGATAAGATTAACGCCGTTCTTGCGGAATATGGCATTTCTTCAATCGAAGAATGTAAGGAAATCACTCTTGCAAAGGGCGTCGATTGCGACAAAATAGTAAGAGAAACTCAGCCCATCTGCTTTGAAAACGCTGTTTGGGCTTATACGGTTGGCTGCGCCATCGCTATTAAGAAAGGCTGCACAAAGGCTGCCGACGCAGCAGCGGCTATCGGCGAGGGACTTCAGTCCTTCTGCATCCCCGGCTCGGTTGCCGATAACAGAAAGGTCGGTCTCGGCCACGGCAATCTCGGCAAAATGCTCCTCTCAGAGGAAACAGAGTGCTTCTGCTTCCTTGCAGGTCACGAATCCTTCGCGGCTGCCGAGGGCGCAATTAAAATCGCTCTTAACGCAAACAAGGTCAGAACAAAGCCCCTTAAGGTTATCCTTAACGGTCTCGGCAAGGACGCCGCTATGATTATTTCAAGAATCAACGGCTTCACTTACTGCAAGACCGAGTTTGACCCTTATACCGAAACTGTTACCGTTGTTGAGGAAAAGGCTTATTCAAACGGCGACAGAGCAAAGGTCAGATGCTACGGTGCTGACAATGTTCCCGAGGGTGTTGCAATTATGAAGCTTGAGAATGTCGGTGTTTCAATCACCGGTAACTCAACCAACCCCACAAGATTCCAGCATCCCGTTGCAGGCACATACAAGAAATGGTGCGTTGAAAACGGCGTCAGCTATTTCTCGGTTGCTTCGGGCGGCGGCACGGGCAGAACTCTTCATCCCGATAATATGGCTGCAGGTCCGTCCTCATACGGTATGACAGACACAATGGGCAGAATGCACTCCGACGCTCAGTTCGCAGGTTCTTCATCAGTTCCCGCTCATGTTGAAATGATGGGACTTATCGGCATGGGCAACAACCCCATGGTTGGCGCCACCGTTGCCTGCGCTGTTGCTGTTGAAGAGGCAATGAAATAAGTTAATACTTCTTATTTTGCCTTTTATGAGCCTTGCTCCCTTTTCGGAGCAGGGCTTTTTTGTCGCGAATTCTGCACATTTTTTCACTGAAAACGCCGATATACATAATTCGGAATTCGTAATGCATAATT
>JAEDGK010000026.1 GCA_016297555.1 Clostridiaceae bacterium | reverse complement strand
ATCCTGCCTCTTTACTCAAATAAAGAGACAGGATTTTTAATCGAATAAAAATCTTGCGGTACCACTCTTTTTGCTGCCGATAACGGCAACCGCTCACCGCGACTAACATCGCTCCCTGCTTTAACGGTCAGGTTCCGTCCGCCCTATGTATTCCCAAAAGAAACGGTTCGGGTCGGCCGCTCGGAGGAGAGCTCGCAATAAGACCTTCCGTTGACTCGCACCAACCGTCAACTCTCTGTAAGCGGGAGCATACTGCTTATTCCTCGTCACTGCGTTTTGCTTTATATATTGTTGATATTATAACATCCGCCGAACTTTCGGTCAACCGCAAAAATAAACTAATTTTTATCACTTTGCTTCATCAAAGTTTTACATTTTTCACAAGGCTTTATATTATATTATCTCGGCTTTCCAATAAAACTCAAATTTTCCGTCTTTATCAAGGCGCTGAATACCTCGCTTTTCGGAAATATCGTTTTTTACCTCTCTGCCGTCGTTAACTCCGTACCACGGCTCAATGCACACATAGGGCGCTCCCGGCTTTGCCCAAATGCCGAGGAAAGGACATTTGCCGAAAGTGAATTCAATCTTGTTTTTGCCGAGAATTCTCAGCTTTTCGGACTTGATTTCAGAGAGAATTAGAGCGTCGGGAGCGAAGATATCCTTTGTTATCTCAATTTCTCTTGAATTCTCAATCAGAGGGAATTTTTCGGGAATTATCAGATTTTCTTTATCAATGCGTTCGGTTGAAAGAGTTTCGGGCTTTTCAAATTCGATAACATCACCGACCTCGCAGTTAAATCCGGGATGCGCTCCGATTGAAAAATACATTTCGCCGTCGGCTTTGTTAATTACCGTCATTGTGTTTTTCAGCGCTTTGCCGCAAAGCTCAAACGAAACGAGCAGTTCAAATTCAAAGGGGTAGCTTTTAAGTGTGTTTTCATCGCTTTCAAGGCTGAAAACCGCCTTTGCGCCGCCGCACTCCTTAACATTAAACGGAAGCTTGCGGGCAAGACCGTGCTTGGGCATTGTGTATTCAACGCCGTTATATCTGTATTTATCGCCGATTAACTGACCGATTATCGGAAACAGCACGGGAGCCTGACCGTACCAGATCTCGGGATTGCCCTGCCAGATATATTCCGTGCCGTTTTCTTTGAGCTTCAAAGAATGGAGCTGTGCTCCCATATCATCAATTTCACAGGTCAAAAATTCGTTTTCTATTTTATAATACATTGTTTATGTTCCTTTCGTTTTTTATCGTTTAAGCGACCGCAGATATGCCTTTTGCTCATCGGTTATGCGATAGCTTTCAACAGCTTTTCTTATGGTTTTGTTATGCGTTTCTTTATCGAGTCTGTTTTGCTCAATATAGGGAATAACGGCGTTATACTGCTTGGCGAGCGCGGTTGCAAAATACCACGCCTTCATCATAATAACATAGTATTCATCGGAGCTGACGCTTGCAACGGTTTCGGGATATTCGGGGCTGAAGCTTTCGTCAAGATAAAATGTCATAAGCATTTCTATTCCGAACCGAATTTTATATGTTTCACCCGAGGATATCCAAATATTAATCTGCGGCGGCAGCTCGTTCAAATGCTTATTGAACACCTTGGGGCGCATCATATCGCAGGTTGCCCAATTATCAACAAAAGGCAAAAAATCGTCCAGCGCCTTAATACAGGCGGAATAATCTTTTATGCGCTCGATTAAAAACGCATGGAGATTGTTTTCCTCATAGTATTTATGGGGCAGTATTCCGATAAATTCCGCCGCCTGCTCCGTTCCCGAAAGCTCCGCCGCAAGCTTTCTCAGCGCGGGAGTACGCACGCCTATAACGCTCTCGGGCGCAACGGTCGGCATAAGCTTTCGCTGAAATTCCGCATAATCGGCGTCCGCAAGCTCAAAAAGTCGGTTTCGGATAATCTCCTGTGCTTCTGTCATCGCCGTCTCCCCTCTTTTAAGATGATATTATGATTATATTATTTTTTCTTTCGGATTTCAAGATGTTTCGGAATTTATGGATAGTGCTGTTTTTGATTGTTACTTTTCAACAATTTTAAGCGTGTCAATTTGTTCAATCATACAAAGTTGAAAAAACAATATAAATTTTTGCGAAAGATTTCGCGATTTTCGACATTATATATATGAGAGGAGTTTTTATAATATTTGACAACTTCTGTTTTTTCGCGTTTCTCAAAGGCAGCGGCAGGCTTATGTCTGCCGCTGTTCTTTTTTGCAAAAACGCCGGGATACCGCAGAGTACCCCGGCGCAATTTTCAGTTTTTCCCGAAAGTCGGTTTATTTAAGCTTTTCCCATTCCGCAGGCTTAAAGCCGACAAGAACGGTTTTGCCGCTGACGGCAATCGGGCGTTTAACGAGCATACCGTCAGTTGCCAAAAGCTTCAGCTGCTCCTCCTCGTTCATATTCGGCAGCTTATCTTTAAGCTCCATTGATTTATAAAGCAAGCCGCTTGTGTTAAAAAACTTTCTGAGCGGAAGTCCGCTTTCTTCGTGCCATTTTTTCAGCTCTTCAAAGGTCGGATTTTCCTCTTTGATGTGGCGGTCGGTATATTCAACACCGTTTTCATCAAGCCACTTTTTTGCCTTTTGGCAGGTGGTGCATTTAGGATATTCAACAAAAAGAACCATTAAAATTCCTCCCTGATTTTTTTGAGTATATCTTTATCGGCGGGGCAAAACTCATATTGCGGAATTTCATCGGGAGTTATGCACCTGATATCGTTGTGTTCAAGCCTTTGAGGAATGCCCTCGGCAATTTCGGCATTAAATACAGTCAGATGAATTGTTATATCGGGGTATTCATGGTCAACCTCTGCAAAAACGCTGCCGACCTTTACCGTAACGCCGATTTCCTCGCGGCACTCGCGTATGAGTGCCTGCTCGAGAGTTTCTCCCTTTTCCGCCTTTCCGCCAACAAATTCCCATTCAAACGCCCTTGTTTTGTTTTCGGGACGCTGAAAAATCATAAACTTATCTCCCTGACGAATCAGAGCGGCAACAACCTGAGTCATCACATTACTTCCTTACCGAAAAATTTAATTGCAATCAAAAATTTTGATTGACTTTTGGGTGCAAATGATATAAAGTATAATACACAAAATATATGTGCGGGCATAATTCATTGGTAGAATGTCAGCTTCCCAAGCTGAATAGGCGGGTTCGATTCCCGTTGCCCGCTCCAGTTTAAATCCTCCCTGCCGATTCAGGGAGGATTTTTTGCGTTTAAATCATTCAACAGCCTTGAAATATTTTTTAAAGCTTGTGCCGTCATCCGTGCTTGCGATAATGCAAAGACCCGCATTCATCAGCAGAGCGCCCGAATATACCTCGTGCGTATCTTCATCGATATAGTATTTATCGGGGTCAAGACCTTTAAGCTTTATAAACAGGGCTCTGTCTTCGGGCTTTCTCATAACAACGCTTGTGAGCAGAGCCTCGGTTTTATCCTCCGAGACAAATTCCCACGCCGCGCGGAACGGATTTTCAGACGGGCTTATGAGCCTGTAAAGGTCGCCGAAATGAATTACATCATAGTATTTATGATATTCCCCAACCTGCTGTTTGACAATTTTTTTATCTTCTTCGGTGAATTTGTTGGGGTCAAGCTCATAGCCGAAAGAGCCCCAAAGCGCAACATTGCCCTTTGTTTCATAGCCCGTGCGGCGGCTTGCCGAAACATGAGCGCCCATGGTTGAGGCGGGGTAACACATCGATGTGCCGAACTGAATGGAAAGGCGCTCGATGGGGTCGGTATTATCGCTCGTCCAAATCTGCGGCGAATAATATAACATTCCCGGGTCAAAGCGACCACCGCCGCCCGAGCAATTCTCAATGAGCATATCGGGGAATGCCTTTGTGAGCCTGTCCATAACCTCATAGGTTCCGAGAACGAAGCGGTGGAAAACTTCTTTTTGCCTTTCGGGCGGAAGCTGTGCCGAGCCTACCTCGGTCAGATTGCGGTTGAAATCCCATTTAAGATAATCAATCTTATTTGCCGAGAGAACCTTATACATTTCTCCGAAAATGTAATCACGGACATCCTGCCTTGAATAATCAAGAACATACTGATACCTTGCGATTGATTTTTCTCTGCCCGGAACATGGATGCACCAATCGGGATGGGCGCGGTAAAGCTCGCTGTCCCTTGAAATCATTTCAGGCTCATACCATATCCCGAATTTAAGACCGAGAGCATTTATTTTTTCGATAAACTCCGAAAGGGTTCCGCCGAGCTTTTTCTCGTTGACCGTCCAATCGCCGAGCGCACAGCGGTCGCTGTCTCTGTTACCGAACCAGCCGTCATCCATAACGAGCATATCAATGCCGAGCTCCGCCGCTCTTTCGGCAAAGGTAACAAGCTGCTCGCCCGTGAACTCCATTCCCGTTGCTTCCCAGTTATTAATGAGCAAGGGTCTTTTTATATCTTTCCACTTGCCTCTTATAAGATGCTTTCTGTAAAGCCTATGGAAAATACGGCTCATTTCGCCTATTCCGTTTGCGGAATAAACCATAACAACCTCGGGAGAGCTGAAGCTGCTGCCCGGCTCAAGCTTCCAACCGAAGCCGTCGGGATTAATACCCATTAAAACTCTTGTTCCCGCGAATTGGTTGACCTCAGCCTCAAAAGCAAAATTGCCGCTGTAAACGAGATTAAATCCGTAAGCGCTGCCGTAATCCTCGGTTGCACCTTTATCAACAATAGCCGCAAACGGATTATGATGATGGCTTGAAGAGCCTCTTTTGCTTGAAACAAGCTGCCTGCCGTGAGCAAGAGCTCGCCTTTCAAGGCTTCTCTCTTTGCCCCATTTGCCGTAAAGAGTCAGCAGCTCATAATCGTGAGTATGGAATTCAACGCACGAGCTGTAAACCTTTTCAATCTCAACGGGTCTGTCTGATGCGTTGATAATCTTAACGCTTCTCGTCATTGCTCCGAGATTTTCAAAAACGGTATAATAAAGCACCGCCTGAACTCCCGTAACGGAGTCTTCCGCCAGCAGCTCAAGAGTTTGAGCGTCGGCGTCATTTTCAACATAAAGCGCGGGAAGTCCTTCGATAGCGGGCTTGCCGCCGTAAATCTTATGTGACTTGTATCTGAAATCCGTTGAGTTGTTTCCGTCGGCATTTCTGACCGCAACGGCAGCAGAGCGGAAATCGCCCGTTCCCTCGCCCGAATATTCGAGCGGAGTTATATCGGGTGAAAACATCGGGTCGCTGACATTTATGTTATTGGGGCTGAACGACGGAAAACTGCCTCTGTATTTGAGCTGAGTAACATTACAGTCGGGTATTTTTGCGCCGTAGTAAAGATGAACAATGTAGTTTTCTTCGTAAATCTCAAATATATAGCTTGATGTTGCGGTATCAAGCTTGAAAATTCTTTTTTCGCTGTCAAATGTTATGGGCATTTCCGTTCTCCTCAATCATACGGTTAATTTTTTCTCTTGTTTCAAGCAGCCAATCGTTTTCGTGCGGATATTCCATAAATGTAAGCGGCTTGAACAAATCCTTATCAATGAATTCAAGCACCTTTTCTCTGCCGATAAGGCTTTCGAGCAGTCTGAGCGCTCTCAAATCCTCAAAGCCGTCGTAAAGCACTTTCAGCCTTAAAGATTCAAGCGGCTCTCCGCCCTCTCCGGGATAAACGATAAATGCGTCGCCCGAGGGGAACGCTCCGTCGGCATCGGTTATCTTGAACGGGTCAATGCTTCTTATGGAGAATCGGCTGTTATAGAAATTATAGCCCCATTGCAGGAATCCCTTGATATCGTATTTATAGATAAGTATTCCGATAACTCTGTTTCTCAGAGACGGCATTGCAAGGAAGCGGTTGGGAACATAATGCTTATCGTGACCGCAGCAATAATAAGTCCACAGTTCGGGAACCTTGCCTGCAAATTCGGGTATATGGTCCTCGGCGGGTATGGGCTGCTCAACAAGTCTCTTTGAATAGAAATCAAAATCCGAGAGGGCGTCAATAACTCTGAAGCCCGGAAATATTTCCTTTATAAGCTTTGCTCTGCGCTTATATGTTTCAAGATGATTAATGTTCGGCTCATCCGAAACATGGAAAAAGCATTTATCTCTGAGCCCCTTGCCGTCAATAACTTTAATGAGCGCGGCGGCAAACTGACGAAGAAAATCATCATAAGCCTTGCTTGAGGTTCTGGTTGTCCACCCGAAAATCTTCTTTTCTCTGCCCTTTCCGTCAAGCGCAACGATTTTGGGAGCGTGCTTTGCACCCCATTGAGTGAAAAGATGGCTCATTTCAAAATATTCAATTCCGCATTCGCGGCACATATCTATCCACTTTTTGAGATTTTTAAAATCAAAGTAGTATTTTCCGCCGTTTCTGCTAACCTTTACAAGCTGAACGGTTTTTCTTTCACCGCCGACCATCGTATCAAGAGGCGGAGTGAAAAGCGGAGTGAGAATACAGTTCATACCGTGCTCCGCGGCTGTTTTGATAAAGTTTCTGTTTATTCTCCAATACTCATCGCTGAAAGGCTCAACGCCGTAATAATTGCACAGGCAGTCCGAGTGATACCAATTTGTATAAATCAGCTCCTGCTCGGGCAGAGAAGCGTTGATAACATCAATCTCGATTTCGCAGGCTGTCTGCTCTGCGCCGTCCTCTTTAAATTCAACGCTCAAAACTGACTTTCCGAGGCAGTCGCCATCGGGAGAAACCTCAATCCAAAGGCTGTGCCATTTACCGCCACGAACCGTTAATTCCTTTTCGACGGGCACAAGGCAGTCGGGATAATTGCCCGACTCTTTTCTTAAATAAAAATCATCGGAGCCTTCGTTGCAGGCAAGTCCTACGGGAATTTCTTTTACGAAATATGTTTTAGAATGAGGCGCAAGCTTTCCTTTTAGCTCAAATGAAACCAAGCAGTCCTTTTCCGTGCAGAAAGCAATCTGAAAAGATGAACGCTCGTTTTTAAGCATGGAGAAGCTCTTAAACTGCGGTGCCGACGGCTTTTCGTCCGAAAACACCTTTTCAAGAGAACTCAAAACCAAAATTTCCATTTTATTTTTCTCCGTTTATTTATTTTTTGCCGACATAAGCCGGTCTTTTTCAACGGTTTTATCTATTGCCGAAATCACGGAGCTTTCAAAGCCCGTTTCTTTAAGGCGGCAAACGCCCTCGACGGTCGTTCCCGCAGGCGAGCAGACGCTGCGGATTAAATCGCTCACGGCAAGCGGACTTTCAAGCATCAGCTTTGCGCTGCCCAAAAGCATTTGAGCGGCAATCTGCTGAGCCGTGGCGGCGGGAATGCCGTATTTTACAGCCGCTGTTGTCAAGGCGTCGGCAAACATAAAGGCAAAAGCGGGAGCAGAACCCGAAACGGCGGTAAAAGCGGAAAAATATTTTTCTTCAAGCAAAACAGCTTTGCCGAAACAGGAGCAAAAATCAAGAGCAAACGCCGAATCGCTTTCCGTTGCCTGTTCCGATACGCACACGGCGGTCATCGCCTCGCTGACAGCGGCGTTTATATTTGGCATAATGCGCGCAATTCTTGCGTCATAGCCGAAAAATTCTGCAATCGTCTTTATTTCGGTGCCTGCCGCTGTCGAAATAATCAGCGGATTATTCTTTTTTGCTTCTTCGGCGATTGAAGCGGCAAGAGCGGCAAAATCCTTTGGCTTTACGGCTATTACAATGCTTTCACATTCGCTTGCAATCTCCGATGCCGAAGCCGCTGATTTGACCGAATATTTTGCGGAAAGCTCCGATACCTTATCGGAGTTTATGTCATAGATTTTTATTTCCTCGGGCGCAAATTTGCCCGACAAAACTACTCCCTTGATGATTGCCGACGCAAGATTGCCGGTTCCGATAAATCCGAGTTTCATTGTCTTATCTCCTTAGTGATAACTGATTAAATCAGATCTCAATTCAGAAAAAGCGCAAAGCGGAGCTGCTCTGCGCTGTAATTCCGTAAGCCGCTTATTCGGCTTCTTCAAGCTGAGATGTGCAGTTGGGGCATCTTGTAGCCTCGATTGAAATTTCGCTCTTGCAGTAGGGGCATTTTTTGGTTGTGGGCTCTGCGGGAGCTTCGGGCTTGCTTGCCTTTTCGGCAACGGTGTTGATTGCCTTAACAAAAATGAAAATAATCAAAGCCATAATGAGGAAATTAAGAATCGCGCTGATGAAGCTGCCGAAATTGAGAGTTGCCGCGCCTGCCTCTTTGGCAAGCTCGAGAGTCTCATATTTGTTGCCGTCAAGAGCGATAAACCAATTTGTGAAGTCAATTCCCTTTGTTGCAAGGCCGACAACGGGCATAATGATATCGTCAACCAGCGATTTGACTATCGCCTGAAATGCGCCGCCGATGATAACGCCGACTGCAAGGTCGATAACATTGCCTCTCATAATAAACTTTTTGAATTCCGCTGCAAAACCTTTTCCCTTTGCCATAAATTTTACCTCCGTTATTTTGAAATTAGGATGATAAATATAATTTACCAAAATTTTAATTAAAGGTCAACACCTTCAAGGTTAAAATTCGGAATAAATTCTTCGTCAGACGCATCCGCGCCCTGAAAAAAGCAATTTTCAAAACCGAGAGCAAGGATTTTTTCTTTAACTATTGAATATTCCCTTGCCGAAAGTCTCCTGTTTATCGGCGGCATATCCTTTGCTCTGCCGAAAGGAGTGTATTGCCGCATAACGCTGATATATGTTTCCCGCGGCAGGTTTTCACGCACCCACGAAAACACCTTTACCGCCTGCGAAATATTGCCCGGCAGCACCATATGCCTGATAATTATGCCGCGCTTTGCAATGCCGTTTTCATCCGTCTGCAAGGTTCCGACCTGGCGGAACATTTCGGAAACCGCCGCCGAGGCATATTCAAAATAATCTCCTGCTCCCGAATATTTCAGCGCGGGAGCGGAGTCATAATATTTCAAATCGGGCAAATAAATATCAATAAGCCCTTCGAGCTTTTTAAGCGTTTCCGCTTTCTCATAGCCCGATGAGTTATAAACAACGGGAATGGGAGATTTGTATTTTTCCAGCGTTTTCGCAAGCATTTCGGCATAATGCGTCGGCGTTACGAGATTAATATTATGAACGCCTTTTTCAATAAGCATATCAAAAATTTTCATCAGACCGCTTTCGCTGACTTCCTTTCCGAAAGCCGCATGGCTGACCTCATAATTCTGGCAGAAAACACAGCCGAGATTGCAGCCCGAAAAAAACACTGTTCCCGAGCCTTTTGAGCCGCTTATGCACGGCTCTTCCCAAAAATGCGGGGCAGCGCGGGCAATTTTATAGGCTTCTCCCACCGAACAAAATCCCGTTTTCACGCTTCTGTCAACCTTACAGCCGCGCGGACAGGAGCTGCATTCCAATTTGCTCTCCCCCTTTCCGAAAAATCAATTAACTACATTATATAGCGTTAAAAAATAAAAGCAAGTTATTTTTCATTGCAATCCGTATAAATATAGTGTATAATATAAAGAGTTTCAGAAAAAAGGATGAATTTACAATGCTTTTGGCAATCGATATCGGAAATACAAATATCACAATGGGAGTTTATGACGGCGACAGGCTTGTTTTTGTTTCCCGCCTTGCTACCGACCGTTCAAAGACCCCCGACCAATATGCCGTTGAATTCAAGCAAATTTTTTCACTGTATGATACTCCGCTTGACGGCTTTGACGCGGCGGCAATAAGCAGCGTTGTTCCCGAGCTTTCCTCAACAATCAGCTCGGCAGTCGAAAAAATTACCTGCTGCAAGCCAATGGTGCTCGGCCCCGGAATTAAAACGGGAATGAACATTATGATTGACAACCCCGCTCAGCTCGGCGCGGATTTGCTCGCAGGCTGTGTGGGCGCGGCGGCGCTTTATCCCCTGCCCTGCCTTGTTATCGATTTGGGCACGGCAAGCAAAATCAGCGCCGTTGACCGCAACGGAGCTTTCCGCGGCTGTGCGATTGCGCCCGGAATAGGCATTTCGCTTGACGCACTCTCCGCCAAAACCTCTCAGCTTCCGAACATAAGCCTTAAAACTCCGACCCATTCAATAGGCAGAAACACCGTTGACTCAATGCAGTCAGGAACTGTTTTCGGCTATGCCGCCATGATTGACGGGCTGTGCGAAAAATTTGAGAACGAGCTTGGCGATACCGTTGCCGCAACCGTTGCAACAGGCGGACTCGCAAAGGATCTCATTAAAAGCTGCAAGAGAGACATTGTCTATAACGGAGAGCTTGTTCTTTACGGACTGAAGGTTCTCTACGAAAGAAATCACAAATAATTATTTCGCTAAATTTTGCGCTGCATCCGATTTTTCGTGAGCAGCAGCAAGGAGGAATATATTATGTCAAAAACAGCAAAATCCCCAAAAACAGCGCGAATTCTTCGCCTGACCCAACTGTCGGTTCTTGTTGCCGTACTTCTGATTTTCGGCTTTACAAGCATCGGCTACATCAAAATCGGCGTTATTGAAATAACGCTGAACATCATTCCCGTTGCCATTGGTGCAGTCGTACTCGGCCCTGCTGCCGGGGCGGTATGCGGAACGGTATTCGGTCTGACGAGTTTCTGGCAGGCAATTTCGGGAATGAGTCCTTTCGGAGCCGCGCTGGTCAGCATCAACCCGATTTTCACATTCATAATCTGCCTGATTCCGAGAATTCTCGAGGGCTGGCTTACGGGTCTGATTTTCAAAAGCCTTTCAAAGGTCTGCAAGGGAAATTCCGTTCCCTGCGCCGTTTCAAGCCTTTGCTGCCCGCTGCTGAACACGACGCTGTTTATCGGCTCGTTTCTTCTCCTTTTCAGCAGAACGGACTTCTTCACCTCGCTTTATTCACAGTCCGCCGCCGCAAACATTCTCGGCTTCATAGCCTGGTTTGTAGGGCTTAACGGAGTTGTGGAGGCTGTCGCAGGCTTTGTTGTGGCAACGGCAATTTCAAAAGCCTTGCTGACCGCTAACAAAAGGCTTCTGTAAATCCCGTTATCTGAACTAATTAAACACCATTAAAAAGCTAAGAGTAAAAAAGATTTCTATTTGCTTTTGCGTTTTTTCAAGGAAAGGAACAGTCGTAAATGCCGATTAAAATTGCAAACGAGCTGCCCGCTCACAAGGCTCTCGAATCAGAAAACATATTCGTTATGACCGAAGAACGGGCTGTTTCTCAGGATATACGCCCGCTTGATATTCTTATTCTTAACCTGATGCCCACCAAGGTTGAAACCGAAACTCAGCTTCTCAGGCTTTTGAGCAATTCTCCGCTTCAGGTTGAGGTTGAGCTTTTGCAGGTTAAATCTCACAGAGCCAAAAACATCTCCGAGGAGCATATGCTCAAATTCTATAAAACCTTCGACGAGATCTGCACAAAAAAATATGACGGACTCATTGTAACGGGCGCACCCGTTGAACATATGGAATTTGAACAGGTTGATTATTGGGATGAGCTCTGCGAAATATTTGAGTGGAGCAAAAAAAATGTTTACTCGGCGTTTCACATCTGCTGGGGAGCGCAGGCAGCTCTCTATTATCACTACGGGATTCCGAAATATCCGCTGAAAGAAAAGCTTTTCGGCGTATTCCCGCACAGATGCCTTGACACTTATCATCCGCTTATGCGCGGGCTTGACGATGAATTTTATGTTCCGCATTCGCGGCACACGGAAAACCGCCGCGGCGACATTGCTTTGGTTAAAGACCTGCAAATCCTGTCTTATTCCGATATTGCGGGCGTTCACCTTGTTTCCGATATGGCGTGCAGAAACTTTTTTGCAACGGGTCATTCGGAATATGACAGGGAAACTCTTGCAAAGGAATATTTCAGAGATGTCGGCAAGGGTCTGCCGATCAATGTTCCGTTCAATTATTTTCCCGACAACGATTCGTCAAAAACTCCGAGAATGGAGTGGCGCGGCACGGCAAATCTTCTCTTTACAAACTGGCTTAATTACTTCGTCTATCAGCAGACTCCATATGATTTAAGCACCCTTTAATATCAAACGGAGCGGAATGTCCGCACTCCGCTCCGTCATTTTTATTTATTGAAATACAGCCATACACCGAGGCACACGAGCGCCGCATGAAGCGCAATTTCAAGCGGCAGACCTATCATAAATTTTTTATGCTTCGTTTTGTGCCTTATAACTTTCATGGTTACATACATCGGCAGCGCTCCGCCGAAAAGCCCGACAAGCATCAGAGTTGATTCGGGCACACGCCGGCGACCCTTTATCGCCGCCATTTTGTCAACTGCGGTTATCGTAACCGCAACAACCGCCATAAGCGCAAGATAAATCAGAATGAATTCTGAAAAAAACGGCATTTTACACAGTCCTTTATAATATATTTTCAGCAAAACCGGTGAAAGGAAAAGATATGAAAAAGCTTATTCCGTTAATTCTTATTATATGCCTTTTACTGCCGTCCTGTCAACCGAGCAAAACGCAGTTTATTGCCGAGAGCACCTCGGCAAACGGTTCGGAAGAATTTACAACCGCCTCCGAATACTCATCATTTGAGGAATCAACGGCTTACGATTCAACCGAAGCGGTAACTGCCGCCGTTTTGCCGTCATTCACGGCAAATTCAATAACAAATACAGTCTCTCGCGTTTCGTCAACTGCGGGTGTTTTAAATACTGCGGCGTTATCCGTTTCCGCGCCCGCTTCAACGCGTGCCGCAACCGCCGCGCCCAAACCTGCCTCGCCAAAAACCACTGCGGGCACAACCAAGCCTGCGGAAACCCAAACGGAGCTGCGCGGAATTTGGATTTCCTGCTATGACTACATCAGCGCGGCAGGCAAAACACGCTCCGAATATAAGGCGGAAACCGATAAAATGTTCAAAAGCATTGCCGCTTGCGGCTTTAACACGGCTTTCGTCCATATGAGAGCTTTTTCAGACGCTTTTTATGAATCGGATATTTATCCCTATTCCTCTTTCGTTGCGGGAACGGAGGGCGCGTCTCTGCCCTTTGACCCGTTCAAGGTTGTTCTTGAAAGTGCAAAAAAATACGGCATATCCGTCCACGGCTGGATAAATCCTTTCAGAGTATCGACAAAAAACGACCCCTCTCTGCTTTCAGCCTCAAATCCCGCCAAAAAAATTCTTGACGGCGGCAACTCCGAGGGCGAGGTCTGCATTTTAAAAAACGGTATATACTACAATCCCGCCTGCGTTTCAAACCACAAGCTTATTCTTGACGGGGTGAGGGAAATCATCGGAAAATACGATATTGACGGAATACACATAGACGATTATTTTTATCCCTCAACCGATAAATCGATTGACAGCAAGCAATATTCTCAATATAAAGCCTCGGGCGGCGCTCTGAGCCTTGCCGAATGGCGCAGAGCAAGCGTTAATTCGTTTGTTTCTTCACTTTATTCAACGGTCAAGGCGACAAACTCCAATCTGACCGTCAGCATCAGCCCTGCGGCTCAAATCGAGAAAAACAAAAACGAGCTTTACGCCGACTGCGCCCTCTGGCTTTCGAGCAAGGGCTATGCCGACATAATCATACCGCAGATTTATTTCGGCTTTGAGCACGAAACGCTCGATTTTCAAAGCCTGCTTGCGGAATGGGCGGCTCTGCCGAGAAATCCGCAGATAAAGCTCGTCTGCGGGCTTGCGGCTTATAAATGCGGCAAAAATGACGCCTATGCGGGCGCAGGCTCCGCCGAATGGCAGGAAAACACAGATATTCTGGCGCGCCAACTCAAATGCATCAGAAAAAACAAAAATTACAGCGGCTTCGTTGTGTTCTCATATAAGGACTTGAACAGAGCCGCCTGCAAAACCGAAATTCAAAACTTAAAAGAAGCCGTTTAACGGCACGGGGAACGGACAATGAAAAAAAACAAGCTATTGATAACCGCAACGGTCTTTGTTGCCGTTGCAATCGCGGCAATAATTACGGTTATGTTTGCAACGGGAAAATTTAATTCTCTCAAAAGCAATTTCGGCGATGAAACAACCGCCGCCGAGCCGAGCACAACCGAGCAGCAGGAGCTGCCCGCTCAGGGCAGACCCAAAACCTCCGCGCCCGATTCAATCGTTGCCGCATTTTATGACTCTTACTCCGAAAACAGCTCATCGGAGCTTTCAAATTTGCAAAATTTCGGCTTTAACACTGTTATTTTCAGCCTGAACGAAGAAAACGGCGCGGAAGTTTCTGCACTTTTTGATTTTGCGAAGCAAAACAAGCTTATGTTCGGAGTCAGAGCCGACATTTCAAACGGCAGTGATTATGCCGCCGAATTTGCCGAAAAATTCAACTTCGATTTCATAATTTTCGGCGGAGCGGACGAAACTCTGTCCGAATACTATGAAACCACGGACAAGCTTTGCGAAAAAATCGAAAAAGCCGACCCTGCCATGCAGATAGGAATTGAGCCGATTTACTGCTCAAAGGCATCAAAATCGGTAACGGAGCTTGTCTCGGGCGGCAAAGCCGACTTCGTTTTTCTGTTTCAGGGTAAGGACAAAAATTCAGTCTTTGAAACCGCTCAATCCGTTTGGAACGAAAAGACCTGCCCCCTCTGGCTCTGCCATAATCTGAGCGGGCTTTCGTCTTTCAGCACCGACAGCGCCGCAAGCTCGGTTGCGCTGATTTCACACTCTGCGGAAATGCCGCTTTGCAAAGCGCTGGCATTTGCTCCGTATTCCGACATTTCAAAAGCAAGCGGAACGGGCGCGGAAATCGTTCTGAACTACATAAAAAAGCGCGACACATATTTGCTCGACAAGGATTTTTCTTTAACAAGCCATAAGAGCACCAATATAACCGTTGAGCAGCCCACAATCACCTTCCGCGGAACAAGCAGCCCCGCATATGACCTGTTGTGCAACGGAAAAAAGCTGACCGTTGCCAAGAACGGCGATTTTTCCGTTGACTGCTCTCTCAACCCCGGCAAAAACACAATCAAATTTGAACACAAGGGCAAAACCTACAATTACACGGTCACTTATAAAATAAAGCTTCTTAAATCCGTTTCACCCTCGGATGATATCTCCGTTCCGGGCGGAATGATGATAGAGGTTACTGCGGTTGCGCTCAAAAGCGCAAGCCTTTCCGTTTCTTTTAACGGCAAAACCTATGCGATGACTGCTGTTTCCGGCAGCGGCGGTTCTCAGGACAATGCGCCCGACGCCGCCTCGGACTTTGCAACCTTTACCGCTTCACTCAACACTCCGCAGAGCACTTCATCCGTTCAGAAACTCGGAAAATTCACCGTTACCGCAAAATATGACAGCCTTTCGGAATCCCTCAAGGGCGCGAGCGTTACGGTGACGGCAAAGGAGGTTGTTACCGCTCCTCCCGCAACGCAAAAGCCCACAACAACCGAAACCACTCAAAAACCGACAGTTCCCGCTTCGTCAGGTCCCGTATCGGAAACCGATAAGATTTCGGAGACTCATACCGAAACCGCCCTGCCGCCCTCCGACGGTATGCAAAAATATTATTATACCGAAAACTACGGTCTCGGCGCGGCAAAAATATGCGTAATAACCGACGACTATGTTGAGGTCTATCCCGGCAACACGACGAGTACATTTTCCGTTCCCGACTGCTCTCCCCTGCTCAAAGGCACGGTTGATTATGTTGTTTCAAGCGCCAAATATGACGGCGACACTTATTATATCCTCGCATCGGGCGTTAAAGTTCCTCTGCTTCGTGAGGAAAGGCTTGCATCAGGCGAAAACGGCAAAATAACGCATCTCAGCATTAAAGACGGATATGTTATGCCGAAAAATAACATCAGAGTTGTTTCAAGCAAGGTGAGCAACGGCAAAACCGTTATCGTCCTCGAAATGAACAGAACAGTTGCTTTCAACGCAAAGCTGCTCGGTCAGACCTACGGCTTATATAACAACAGACCCGTAACGGTTTCATCGCTTAACTGCACGGGGCTGGAATTCACATTCAGCGACACGGAGACAGCACGCGGAGATATCTCGCTTTCAGGCTCGGTGTGCAAAAGCGCCGCATGGTCGTCAGACAAATCAAATTCAAGCGTTACTCTTACGCTTGAGCTTGCCGAAAAGGGCAAATTCTACGGCTTCCACTATGAATATAACGACGACGGCAATCTCGTTATTACCGTCAACCACAAGCCTTCCTCATCTTTGAGCGGCTATACCATAATGCTTGACCCCGGCCACGGCGGGCTTGATTCGGGTGCGGTCTGCGCCGTTTCCGCCGCCGACCTTAACCTTGAAAAATATATCAACCTTTCAATCGCCACAAAGGTCAAGGAGCTGCTTGAAGCCGAGGGCGCAAAGGTTATTATGACCAGAACTTCGGATAAATGGGTCTGCTATGCCGACAGAAACGGCGCCGTGCGGACGCATAACCCCGATATGTTTATTTCAATCCATTGCGATTCAAGCTCCGCCGCTTCGGCAATGGGAACCTCGGCTTATTATTACCGGGCATATTCCCAGCCGCTCGCAAAGGCAATTCACACAAGCATTGTTGAGGCTTATAAAACCGAGATTTATAAAGACAAGCCGTCCGATTTTATGAGCAAAATCAGCCGAGGCGCAAACTTCTATGCTTTCAGAGTAATCCGAGTTGAGGAATGTCCCGCAATTCTCATTGAATACGGCTTTGTTTCAAACACGGAGGAATGTCAGGTATTGCAGAGCGCGGCAAACAGAGACATTCTTGCCGCCGCCACGGTTAAGGGCATAAAGAACTATATCAGCGCAAGCTGATTTTTCGCTCAACAAGCCTGCAAAGCGCAAAGGCAGGTATGCTCAGGAAAAACCAGCCGAGCGTAAACTGCGGGCAAATCTGACCGCAGATATTAAACAGCTTGTCGGAGTAATCCCACACTCCCCAGCCGAGCGCAACATTCACTATCATTCCGACGCCGAATTCAAGGCAGGTTATCACCGCCGCCCCGAGCAGACAGCGCACGGCAAAATTAATATCCCTGCTGCGGTTTATCATGCTCAAAAGAACCATAACCGCTCCGCCCGTGAGCGCCATTGTCCAATGGGTATATCCCCTTGCAACAACCTCTATCAAGCCGTATATAACGGCTCCGAGAGCAAAGCACATAAAATATTCTTTAATTCTTATCCTTGACATTCCATCACCCACGGCGCTAAATTTGCGCTTTATTGGCGAAAATCCGCTCCTTGTGCGTTTTCCGCCTGATTATTTTTAGCAAAAAGAGGTGATTTTATGCGGAATATGACCGCTTTAATAAAGCCTGCGTCATCGCTGTGCAATCTTGCGTGCCGATACTGCTTTTACTGCGACGAGGCAAACTCCCGCCAAAAAGAAACAGGCTCGTTTATGAGCTGCGAAACCGCCGAAAATCTTATAAAAAAAATGTTTGATTTCTGCGGAGAAAATTCCGTTTTAACCTTTATGTTTCAAGGCGGAGAGCCGCTTTTGGCAGGGCTTGATTTCTTTAAAAAATTTGTTGAAGCCGCCGAAAGGCTGAGAACCCAAGGCAGCATAATAAATTATTCCCTGCAAACAAACGGAACGCTGATTGATGAAGAATTTTGCTCTTTCTTTAAAGACAATAAATTTCTTATCGGCGTTTCGGTTGACGGAAACAAAGAGCTTCACAATAAAATGCGACCGGCTTCCTTTGACGGCGCAATGCACGGCATTGAGCTGCTTCGCAGCCACGGCGTTGACTTTAACATTCTTTCGGTAATCACATCCGAAACGGACGCTTCGGAGCTTTTTAAGTTTTATATTGAAAACGATTTCCGCGATGTTCAGCCAATCTACTGCCTTGACCCGCTGACGGGCGAAAAATCGGAACACAGCCTCGGAGCAAAGCAGCTTGCGAGATTTAAAAAAAGATTTTTCAATCTTTGGTTTTCCGAGGTTTCAAACGGCAATCACTTCTATGTCAGAGATTTTGACAATCTGCTCTCTCTGCTCACAAAAGGAACCGCAGAGCAATGCGGCGCAAGCGGCAGGTGCAACGCCCAGCTCGTTGTTGAGGCGGACGGAACCTGCTATCCCTGCGATTTCTATTGCCTTGACGAATTTGAATGTCTCAACATAAACTCCGCCGATATTGCCGACATTCTTGCCTGCGAGGGGCTGAAAAAATTCTTTGAGCATAACGAAGAAAAAAACAGTCTTTGCCCCTCCTGCCCCGTGCGCTCCGTCTGCGGCGGAGGCTGCAAAAGATACAGAAGCCTTTATAATCAGCTTTCGGGCTATTGCCCGCAGGCAGATTTTATTCTTCACGCGCTTGATAAGCTGCGTTCAATAAACCGATAAGGAGGACTTATTATGAAGAAGCCTAACATAATTTTCTATTTTTCCGATCAACAGAGAGCCGATACCGCAGGCTGCTACGGTCAGAAGCTCCCCGTCACTCCCAATCTCGATTCCGTTGCAAAAGAGGGAACTCTTTTTGAAAACGCCTTTACCTGCCAGCCCGTGTGCGGTCCGATGAGAGCCTGCCTGCAAAGCGGCGTTTATGCAACTCAAATCGGCTGCTACCGCAACGATATAGCCCTGCCCACCGACACAAAGGGCATAGCTCATTATCTGAAAGAAGCTGGCTATGACACGGCTTATATCGGCAAGTGGCATCTTGCCTCCGACAGCGAACACAGGCTTGCAACAAAGGCAACGCCCAAGGAGCGCAGAGGCGGCTATGATTATTGGAGAGCCGCTGATGTTCTTGAATTCACCTCGCACGGCTATAACGGCTATGTTTTTGACGAAAACGGCAACAAGCTTGATTTCAAAGGCTACCGCGCAGACAGAATAAACGATTACGCCATTGAATATGTTAAAAAATCTCACGACAAGCCGTTCTTTATGTTTGTGTCGCACCTCGAGCCGCATCATCAGAACGATCATCTGCGTTTTGAATCCCCCAAGGGGCTGAAAAACAGCTTCAAGAATTATGATGTTCCGGGTGATTTGAAAGGAACTCTCGGCGACTGGCGGCTTCAGATGCCCTCCTATCTTGCCTGCTGCAACAGGGTTGACTACAATTTCGGCAAGCTCATTCAAACGCTCAAGGACGAGGGTATTTATGATGACACCGTTATCATTTACACCTCCGACCACGGCTGCCATTTCAGGACGAGGAACGCTGAATACAAGCGTTCCTGCCATGAGGCGAGCATAAAAGTTCCGCTTGTAATAACGGGCGGCGGCTTCACGGGCGGCGGCAAGGTCAGCGACCTTGTTTCGCTCATAGACCTGCCTGCAACGGTGCTTGATATTGCCGGTGCGGAAATCCCCGAGCATTTTATGGGCAAGAGCCTTGCCGACAAAAAGGGTCATGAGAGCGTTTTCATTCAGATTTCGGAAAGCCAGATAGGCAGAGCCGTCAGAACCGACAGATGGAAATACAGCGTTTCAGCCAAAAATAGAGACAGCGCCTTTGCCGACAGCTACACCGAGGACTGCCTTTATGACCTTCAGAATGACCCTTACGAAAAAAACAACCTTATTTCCGACCCCTCGCTCGCTCAAACCCGCAAAGAGCTGCGTGAAATCCTGCTTGAATATATGAAGAAAGCGGGCGAACCCGTGCTTAATATTACAGAAAGCTCACGCTGAATAACATAAAAGGAGAATGGGTATGAATCATAAACTCGAAAAGCCGCAAAGGCTGTTAAGCTTCGACGGCTCTCTGCTCGAGCCCGGCTGGGCAAACAAGCTTGTTTCGGAATACAGCCCGTTTGACATAAAAGCCAACAGAATGAGAATCAAGGAATGGGATTATTATATTATCGTTGACGATAACGGCTATGCTTTTGCTACTGTTATTGCCGACAACAGATATATGGGACTTGCCAACTCCTCTTTCTATGATTTTAACGAAAACAAGAAATACGATTTTATGACTCCCCTTATAATGCCGATGGGCTCGTTGAATATGCCCTCGGACAGCGCAAAGGGAGACATCTATAAAAAGACGGATTATTGCAGCCTTTCGTTCATTCACGAAAAGGGCGGCAGACGCCTTGTGGGGCATTACAAGAAGTGCGCGCTTCACGGAGAACTGGATTTTGATATTTTCCTCAAAAGCTATGATGATGACGACACAATGGTAATCGCCACGCCGTGGGCAAACGATAAAAAGGCTTTTTATTACAATCAGAAAATCAACTGTATGAACGCCGAGGGATATATTAAATTCGGCGGCAGAAAAATCGAATTCACCCCCGAGCGCAACTTCGGAACGCTTGATTGGGGCAGAGGCGTCTGGACATACGATAACACCTGGTATTGGGGCTCGGGCAACGGCATAGTTAACGGCAAGCGCTTCGGCTACAATATCGGCTACGGCTTCGGCGACACCACTGCGGCAAGCGAAAATATGATTTTCTATGACGGAAAATGCCACAAGCTTGACAGAATCCGTTTTGAAATCCCCGACGATATAATGCAGCCGTGGAAATACATCAGCTCCGACGGCAGGTTTGATATGGACTTTATGCCGCTTTACGATAACCGCACAAAGCTCAATGCCCTTGTTATCGGGCAGGACGCTCACCAGGTTTTCGGAAAGCTGAGCGGCAAGGCAATTCTTGACGACGGAACCGCTCTTGAAATAAAAGATATGACCGTTTTTGCCGAAAAGGTAAGAAACAGGTATTAAA
>JAEDGK010000025.1 GCA_016297555.1 Clostridiaceae bacterium | reverse complement strand
TTACCAATTATACATCTGCTCGGGATTCTTGAAAATATCTTCAAGCCTTTGAATGAAAGGCACGAGATCGCCGAAGTCAACCGCTCTGTGGTCAAAAACGAGGTCGATGGGCAATTCGTTGCCGATGGCAATAATGTCATTGCCGTTTTCGTCCTGCTTAACAACGGGCTTTTTGATGATTGAGCCCATACAGCAGACGAAAATCTGCGGCGGAATGATTGAAAGCATCGCAACCCGTCCGGGGATATTGCGGGTAACGGAGCCGATGTTGGAAATCGTAACCGTTCCCTGCTTTATGTCCTCTTTTGTCAGTCTGTCCTTTTCAGGAATGGCATAATAATCCTTTTTAGCCTGACCCGAAAGAGTTTTAACCTTGTTTTTGCCTGTTTTTGAGCCGATAAGGCGATAAATTGCGTTCATCAGCTTGCCCTTTTTGAGCTTTTCAAGGGTATCCTGAAGCGAAACGGAAAACATAACCTCGGTCAAATCGGTGTTGCCTATCCGTCTGCCTACATCGGCGATATATTCGGTCAGCTCAACAAGGCTCTTGTTGCCGATATCGTGCAGGTTAATCGTCATCATTTCGCCGTTGGGCAAAACCCATGTCATTGATGCGTGAATTTCGTCAAATTCCGTTATTGTTCCCCTGACGAGCTTGCGGTTAAACTTGATGTGAGCGTTAAGCCGGGGAGCAGCCTTGAATGCCTCCGAAAGAGCCTTGAGCATAATGGTGTTGATGGTTATTTTTACGGGGAACTTACCCGAAGCGTTCAGCTCTTTAACAACATCAAGAAACTTTGAAATCTCGGGCTCATAAATATAGGAAATGTGAGGGATTGTTTCCCAGCTTTCTGATGTCATATTTGCAACAATTTTGCGCTGTATTCCGAATTCCGTAACCTTTGTCGCTTTCATTATTAATGTCCTCCCAACGCTTTTGCCTTTTTGATTTGTAAAAGCATATAAATTTTAACACATTAAAGCGATAATGTTTTTCCTATGACGAATAAAAATAAATTTTGTCAATTTCGGCAGAAATTAAGCCGCATTACTTCACAAAATAAGTAAAGTATGATAAAATACTAAGAATAATATGGTAAAAGCAGAAAAATTCAGAGTTTGAAATGAGGAAAATATCAGAATGAAAAAGCTTGCCGTTTATCTGAAAGGGGTCAGAGTGCAATGCGTGCTTGCTCCGCTGTTTAAAATGTTTGAGGCAATCCTCGAGCTTTTTGTTCCGCTTGTTATGGCGAGTATAATTGACAAAGGAATAGCTGTTTCGGACAAGCCTTATATCTTCAAAATGTGCGCCCTGCTGATTATGCTCGGCGCGGTCGGGCTTGCGTTTTCTATAACGGCTCAGTATTTCTCGGCGCGTGCGTCGGTCGGCTTTGCCAAAAGGCTCAGGCACGCACTTTTTGAGCATATCGGCAAGCTCTCGTTTGAGCAGCTTGATTCCGCAGGGACTTCAACGCTTATCACAAGGCTCACAAGCGATGCGGACAGCGTTCAGAGCGGACTCAATCTGACTCTGCGCCTGCTTTTGCGCTCGCCGTTTGTGGTTGTTGGCGCAATGATAATGGCTTTCACGGTTGACAGCCGTGCGGCAATGACCTTTGCGGTTGTCATTCCTCTGCTGTCAATAGTGGTTTTCGGCATAATGTTTTTCTGTATTCCTCTTTATAAAAAGGTTCGCCTTGCGCTTGACAGAGTGCTTTGCACGGCAAGAGAAAGCCTTGTGGGAGCAAGAGTAATCAGAGCGTTCTGCAAGGAGGAGGAGCAGGCAAAGGAATTCGAGCAGCGAAATGACGCGCTGACGGCAATTCAGGAGCATACGGGCAGGATTTCCGCGCTGATGAATCCCGTTACATTCGTTATAATCAATCTCGGCATTGCCGCGCTGATTTATTCGGGCGCTCTCAGGGTTGATGCGGGAATTATCACTCAGGGTGCGGTGGTTGCGCTTTATAACTATATGTCGCAAATCCTTGTTGAGCTTGTCAAATTTGCAAACCTTATCATTAATATAACTAAATCGGTTGCCTGCGCGGGCAGGATAAGCTCCGTGCTTGAAATGCCTGTTGAAAGCGGCGAGGGAACGGCAAGCGTCAATTCGGAATGTGACAATGCCGTTGAATTCCGCAATGTTTCGTTTGCTTACGCAGGGGCGGGCGATAATTCGCTTGAAGAAATCAGCTTTACGGCGGCAAAGGGCGAAACAATAGGAATAATCGGCTCAACAGGCTCGGGCAAGACCACGCTCGTCAATCTTATTCCCGCTTTCTATAAAGCGAGCAGGGGCAGCGTTCTGGTTGGCGGAGCGGATGTTAATGAAATTCCGCTTGCTCAGCTTCGCTCAAAAATAGCCGTTGTTCCGCAGAAAGCCGTGCTTTTCAAGGGAACAATCAGAGAAAATATGCTTTGGGGCAATCCGAATGCGAGCGACGGGGAAATAATGAAAGCGCTTGAAATCGCACAGGCGGCGGATTTCGTAGCCGCAAAGCAGGGCGGGCTTGACGCCGAGGTTGAGCAGGGCGGTAGAAACTTCTCGGGCGGTCAGCGGCAAAGACTTTCGGTCGCAAGAGCGATAATTAAAAAAGCGGATATTCTTATTCTTGACGACAGCTCGAGCGCTCTCGATTATGCAACCGATGCGGCTATGCGTCGGGCAATAGCGGCTTCTCAGGGAGATTCGGTTGTCTTTATTGTTTCACAGAGGACATCTTCTATTATGAACGCCGATAAAATAATAGTGCTTGATGACGGAAAGGCGGAAATCGGCACGCATGAGCAGCTTCTCGCAAGCAGCGCCGTTTACAGAGAGATTCATCTTTCACAGTTTGACGGGGAGGAGAGCGCATGAAAAAGAAGGCAAGCAAGGGAACGCTGAAAAAGGTTCTCTTTTATGTGGGCAGATACAAAGTGCATCTTCTCTTTTCCGTTTTGCTTGCGGCGGCGAGCGTTGCCGTGAGCCTTTATATCCCCGTGCTCGCAGGCAGGGCTATTGATACCGTTGTGGGCAAGGGCGAGGTCGATTTTGCCGCTCTTATGCCTTATCTTTACAGAATCGGCGCGCTTGCGGCGGCAGCGGCGGCAGCGCAATGGATAATGAATACGCTCAACAACCGCATAACATTCAGGGTTGTGCGCGATATACGCAATGCGGCGGTTAAGAAAATTCAAATTCTTCCGCTCAGCTATATTGACTCAAAGCCTGCGGGCGAAATAGTGAGCAGAATTATTTCAGATGCAGACCAGTTTGCCGACGGATTGCTCATGGGCTTCACACAGCTTTTCACGGGCGTTGTTACCATACTCGGCACTCTCGGATTTATGGTTTCAATTAACTATAAAATTGCGCTTGTGGTGGTTATTCTGACGCCGCTTTCGCTGTTTGTTGCAAGATTTATTGCCAAAAAGACCTATTCCATGTTTAAGCTTCAGTCGCAGACCCGCGGAGAGCAGACGGCTTTTGTTGAAGAAACGGTCGGCGGGCGCAAGGTTGTTTCGGCTTTTTCAAGGGAAGGGAAATCTCTTGAACAGTTTGACGAAATAAATGACAGATACGAAAAGTGCTCTCTTAAAGCGATATTCTTTTCTTCAATAACCAATCCGTCAACAAGATTTATTAACAGCATTGTTTATGCGGGCGTAGGGCTTACGGGCGCGCTTGCCGCAGTAGGCGGCTCAATAACAGTAGGCGGTCTTTCCTGCTTCCTGAGCTATGCTAATCAGTACACAAAGCCGTTCAATGAGATATCGGGAGTTATAGCCGAGCTTCAGAATGCGCTTGCCTGCGCCGAGAGACTGTTTGAATTGGTTGAGCAGCCGCCGCAAATTCCCGATGCCGAAAACGCCGCGGAGCTTTCCGATGTTTCGGGCAATGTGGCTCTGGAAAATGTGGATTTCTCTTATTCAAAGGACAGAGAGCTTATCAAAAATCTCAGTCTTTCGGTTAAGAGCGGAAACCGCGTGGCAATAGTCGGTCCCACGGGCTGCGGAAAAACAACGCTTGTAAATCTTCTGATGCGTTTCTATGATGCGGATGCGGGAGAAATTAAGGTTGACGGCATTAATATTGAAGCCGTAACAAGGCGCAGTCTGCGCCGCAGCTACGGTATGGTGCTTCAGGATACATGGCTGAAAGAGGGAACTGTCAGAGAAAACATTGCAATGGGCAGACCCGAAGCGAGCGATGAGGAGATAATCGCCGCGGCAAAGGCTTCCCATGCTCACAGCTTTATTAAGCGACTGCCGCAGGGCTACGATACCGTAATTTCCGATGAAGCGTCGGGGCTTTCGCAGGGTCAGAAGCAGCTTTTGTGCATATCCCGCGTTATGCTTTGTCTGCCTCCGATGCTCATTCTTGACGAGGCTACATCATCAATCGACACAAGAACCGAGATAAAAATTCAGCAGGCATTCTCAAAGATGATGACGGGCAGAACGAGCTTCATTGTCGCTCACAGGCTCTCAACCATTAAGAATGCCGATATCATTCTTGTTATGAAGGACGGAAAAATAATCGAGCAGGGCAGCCACACCGAGCTTATGGCACACGGCGGTTTTTACAGCGAGCTTTATAACAGCAGGCTGGATTCGGGCGAAAGGAGATAAAATGAAAATCTATCTTTTAGGCGAAAGGCTTGTTCCGAAGCCTGATTTGCAGGCTCCCGCAAACGGCGAAAAGCTTATATATTTAATGACCCGCGAGGAATTTGCCGCCGACAGCGTTGTTCTCAGCCATAAAAAGGCGGCAATGATAAGCATAACAAAGGATAAATACTGCAAAACGGAGCTTATGGGTACCTGTATTTTTGGAACGGTAAATCTGCCGATTAAGAAAAAACGGGTTGTCAAGGAGGCGCGGTTCGGATTTTATATCGGCGAGAGCGAGCTTTATCTGATAGGCAATATTTCAGAAACGAGTCCCATAGTCGGCAAGATTAAAGAAAACAGATTTTCACCCGAGCTTACTCCGTCGGGCTTCCTTTGCAGCCTGTTAAATTCCTGCATTGACGAGGATATTGAATATCTGCAAGCAATAGAAGATGAGCTTCTGGAGATTGAGGATTGCCTTCAGGATGATTTTGACGGCGATTTTGATTCACGCCTTGCTCCGTGCAGAAAAGACCTGATGGTGCTTCATTCATATTATAATCAGCTTAATAATCTCGGTATGGAGATGCGCTCAAACACAAACAGAATGCTGACCGCCGATGATTGCCTTGCCTACGGCAATTTTTCCGAGAGGGCTTACAGGCTTTTGAGCCATGTTGACACAATGCGCGATTATATGCTGAGAATAAGAGAAATGTATGAAACTCAGCTCAGCGTGCGGCAGACAAAGGCGATGAATATGCTCACGGTTATTTCCGCAATCTTTTTGCCGCTGACTCTGCTTGCGGGTTGGTACGGAATGAACTTTGTTTATATGCCCGAGCTTCGCTGGCGGTGGGGCTATGCCGCGGCGGCGGGACTGGGAGTTATAATAGTTATAGCAGAGATTATCTTTTTCAAGAAAAAGAAGCTTTTATAAAAGGTTAAAACACACAAGGCGTGGGCTTTTTGCCTGCGTCTTGTTGACTAAATTCACGAAATTGAAAAAACCTTGTTGACAAATACGCTTTAGTATGCTAATGTAGTAACACATAAAAAGGGCGTAATAAAGCCCAAAAGGAGTAGAATTAAATGAAAAAGTTAATGGCATTGGTTCTTGCGGCTCTTATGCTGTTCACAATGGCTGCCTGCGGCGGCAAAACCGACGGCGATACAACAACGGCTGCTCCCGACGATACTCAGGGAACGGCGGCTGCCGAAAACAGCGACCTTGCATACATTAAGGGCAAGGGCAAGATGATTATCGGCATCACGGAGTATGCTCCGATGAATTATCTTGACGAAGCAGGAAACTGGACAGGATTTGACACCGAATTTGCAGAAGCAGTTTGTGCAAAGCTTGGCGTTACTCCCGAATTTTTCGTTCTTGCCGATTGGGATGCAAAGACCAACGAGCTTAACGCAAAGACAATCGACTGCGTTTGGAACGGCATGACCATCACCGAAGACCTTAAAGACGGCATGGATATCTCAGTTCCCTATGTTATCAACGCTCAGGTTATAGTCTGCAAGGCTGACGACGCTGAAAAATATGCAACCGTTGAGTCAATAGCGGACGCTAAGATAGCAGTTGAGGGCGGCTCTGCTGCCGAGAAGCTTGTTGCAGAGCTTGGCTACAATAATGTTACCGCCGTTACCGCTCAGAGCGACGCTCTGCTTGAGGTTAAGTCCGGCGCGGCAGATGTTGCGGTTATCGACATCACAATGGCTAAGGCTATGACGGGCGAAGGCACAAGCTATGAAGACTTCACCTACACCGCTTCTCTTTCCGAGGAGGAATACGGCATCGGCTTCAGAAAGGGCTCCGACGCCTGCACAGAGGTTAACGCAATCATTGCAGAGCTTATGGCAGACGGCACTCTTGACGCTCTTGCAGAAAAATACGAGCTTACTCTCGTTAAATAATTAATCCGAATATGTGTGCAGAGCGCAGCAAATAACTGCGCTCTGTATTTGTGTTTAGTATAGGGGATAAAAATGTTTGAAATGGTAATGATAAAGCTCTTCAACGGTTTTGCCGTAACGCTGGAGCTTTTTGCTTTGACTCTGCTTTTCGCAATTCCGTTGGGGCTTATTATCTGCTTCGGCTCAATGAGCAAATTCAAGCCCTTAAAGGCAATAGTAAGAATATTTGTCTGGGTAATCAGAGGCACTCCGCTGATGCTTCAGCTCATTGTGTTCTTCTACGGTCCGGGACTTATCGGCAACTGGGCTGCCGCTCAGGTGAGCGCAAATCCGATTATCGAATGGCTTGCCACCTGGAAGGTTATGGACAGAATGGTTTCCGTTGTCATAATGTTCTCGATTAACTATGCCTGCTATTTTTCAGAGATTTACAGAGGCGGCATTGAGAGCATACCGAGAGGGCAATACGAAGCCTGTCAGGTTCTCGGCATGACGAAAACGCAAACCTTTTTCAAGGTTATCCTTATGCAGCTTGTCAAGCGCATCGTTCCGCCGATGAGCAATGAAATCATCACTCTCGTTAAGGATACTTCTCTTGCAAGAATTATTTCGGTTTATGAAATTATCTGGGCAGGTCAGGCGTTCATCAAGTCAAACGGTATCCTCTGGCCTTTGCTTGCAACGGGCGTATTCTATCTGCTGTTTAACGGAATTCTTACTCTTGTTTTCGGCAGAATAGAGAAGAAGCTCGATTATTACCATAACTGACGGGGGTGAACAAATTGGCAATACTTGAAGTGCGAAACCTTCATAAAAGCTTCGGCGGCAACCATGTTCTCAGGGGAATTGATTTTGACCTTGAGGAGGGCAGGGTGCTTTCGGTTATCGGCTCATCGGGCAGCGGCAAAACAACGCTGCTTCGCTGCATAACCTCTCTTGAAACCGCCGACAGCGGCAAAATAACCGTCAAGGGCAATGTTGTTTTTGACGGCGATGACGAGCACAAGCTGACCAAGGAGCAAATCCGCAAAAACCGCCTTGCCGTCGGTCTTGTGTTTCAATCATTCAATCTGTTCCCGCAGTACAGCGTAATGGATAATATTACTCTTGCTCCCCGCTTGCAGGCAAAAAAACGCCCCGATTGGCGGCAGAATAAGAAGCAGATTCTTGAAGAGATAAATTCAGAGGCTCTCAGCCTTCTGGCAAAGGTCGGGCTTTCCGATAAAACCGAGGCATACCCCTGCGAGCTTTCGGGCGGTCAGCAGCAGCGTGTTTCGATTGCGCGCGCCCTTGCAATGAATCCCGACATTCTTTTCTTCGATGAGCCTACCTCAGCGCTTGACCCCGAGCTGACGGGCGAAATCCTGAAAGTTATCAAGAGCCTTGCGGCGGAAAAAATGACTATGGTTATCGTTACTCACGAGATGGCTTTTGCAAGAGATGTTTCCGACCATGTTATTTTTATGGACGGCGGAGTTATCGTTGAGCAGGGCAAGCCCGAGGATGTAATCAACAATCCTCAGCAGGAGAGAACGAAGCTGTTTTTGAGCAGGTTCCAGGATAAATAATCAATAACACCCTGAATTGCTGTTGCTTTTCAGGGTGTTTTATATTATAATGAGAAAGCTGAAATAAAACCATTCGGGAGGTGCGGCGGTTGAAAATAATGATAGCCTCAGATATCCACGGCTCGGCTCTTTATTGCCGCAGGCTGATTGAAGAATATGAAAATGAAAAGGCGGACAGGCTTCTGCTGCTCGGCGATATTCTCTATCACGGGCCGAGAAACGATTTGCCCGATGAATATGCTCCGAAAAAGGTCATAGAAATGCTCAACGAGAAAAAAGATGAAATATTCTGCGTCAGGGGCAACTGCGACACAGAGGTTGACCAGATGGTGCTGAAATTCCCGATTCTTGCCGACTATGCGGTGCTTGCAGCCGGAAACAGGCTCGTTTATGCGACCCACGGTCATATTTTCAACGAAAATAATCTTCCGCCGCTGAAAAAGGGCGATATTCTTCTTAACGGACACACTCACGTTCCGAAATGCATTGACCGCGGAGATTATGTTTATATGAATCCCGGCTCGGTTTCAATTCCGAAGGAAAACAGCGGCAGGGGATATATGACGCTCTGCGGCGGCGTTTTTGAGTGGAAAACCTTCGGCGGCGAAGCTTTTATGTCATATTCTTTATAATTCGGAGGCTCGGCAATGGAAATTATGGAAACAAGAAAGCTTACGGCGGGCACAAAGGCTCTTATGGTTTTTGCCTTTGCCGTTATGAGCGGCTTTATGTGGCGCGTCAGGGGCGACGAGGGCTACGGCTCGATGTGGGGAATGTTTGCCGTCGGCGTTATGTTTGTGCTGTTTATTTTTGCTTTTTTCGGCAACCGCAGAAAAATGAGTTATGAAGCCATACCGATTGCCGTAATTCTGCTCGGCATAACAAACGGAAGCTGGGGCACTCTGAATACTCAGATGGGCGGTTACCTTTCGGGTGATTTACCTTTTCCCGGCGCAGAGCAGGCGGAAACCGTTGCAATCAGTCCGTTTTCGGGTCTTTGGATAATGCTGCTGCTCGGTTTTGGCTGGATGCCGCTGTTTTCTCTGTTTATCGGCTCGCTTTTCTCAAAAAAGGAATATAAATTGAAGCATTACTTAGCGTTAATCTTTATATTTTATGCCGTGGTTCTCGGCTTCCAATTCTTTGCGGCTCATTTCATTATGCCCTTTATCAATAAAGAGGCAACCGAAATGTTTTCCAAAGGACTTATCGAAAACGGTATTCCGCTTTCAAGAATGAGAGCGTATATATATAATTTCGGCTCTGCCGCATGGTCAAAAACAATTCCTTTCGGCAGGAATTATTTTGCAAGCATCAGGGCGATATCCTATGCCGCAGGCGCTTTGATATCATCTCTTGCCGCACTTGCAATAATGAAAGACGGGATAACCGCTCTTATCTCATTCCTGTTTAACATAATTTCGGCGGTTTCTATAACTCTTGCCGATGCTTTTTTGATAATTGATTCCGACGCGGGCTTCCTTGCCCGTGTGAATGCGCCCGCTTTTCTGAAAGGCGGCTCATGGTCGCTCTGGGAATACTTCACGGGCTTCCTGCTGGGCTTTGGTATGATGCTCGTTTTGGTTTGCCTGCCCGAAAGAATAACGCGCGGCGAGGGCAGATTTGAATACCGAGAGCCTTTTGCGAAAAAGTGGTTTCATATTCTTTACAGCGCCGTGCTCACGCTTGCATTTACCTTCGGAGCAACGGCGGCAAGACCTTTGGGCATAAGAATAGCCGAGCAGCTTGCCAAAAGAGGCCTTGCCGTTAATCCCGACAGGCTCTCGCTGATAATAATCGCCGCTGTGTGCGTTCTGTGCGTTGCGGTTTCTTTTGCGGCGGCTAAGAGGAATATTGCGGCAAGAGGTCTGCCTGTTCCCGTTCCGATGAGAACCGAGGACTTCTGCCTGAAAGCCGCGCCCGCATATTTCGGCATAACGGGTATTCTTTATTTCTTTACGGGAGATGCTTATATTTTAAAGTTCCCGTTCAGGGAAATAAAAAATCTCTCAGCACTCACGGGAATGCTGAGAGACGGAAGCTTTATTACATTATTGATTATGATATTAAGCTTTGTGCTGTTTTACATACTGTATTTTTCAGCGTGTAAAAAGGCTGTCAGGAAAAAATGATTTCCTTGATTTCTTCGGCGTTATGAGCAATGTGAGTTGCACCTGCGTCCTTGAGCTCTTCTTCGCTGCCGTAGCCGTAGGTTACGCCGATGCTGGCAACTCCTGCAAGGTTGGCGCCGTTAACATCAAAGTGGCGGTCGCCGACCATAACAACGCGGCTCTTATCAACCTCCAACGCTTCAACGGCGTTGGAAATAAGGACGGATTTATCTGCCGGAGCGTCGTCGCCGACAGGAGCCGAAACAAAGTCAATAAGCTCTCTGATTTTAAGGAAATCAACGATGCGGTTGATGAATTTGGCAGGCTTTGTGCTTGCAATGCAGACCTTTATGCCGCTCTCGTGAAGCTCGCGGATAAGCGCCTCCATTCCGTTATAAACCTCAAACTGGAATATACCGCTCTTGGAATACGCAGTGCGATATCTGGCAACGGCAGCCTTGCACTGCTCGTCGGACAGACCTAATTCTCTTTTGAAGGAATCATAGATGGGCGGGCCGATGAAAGTGCGAAGTCTCTTCTCTGCAATAGGCTTGAAGCCCAGCGCGGCGATTGCAAATCTAATCGAATTGAAAATGCCGACGCCGGTATCTGCAATAGTGCCGTCGAAGTCGAAAAGAACTGCGTCATACTTTCTGTTCATATTAATTTCTCCGTTTCTCAAAAAATTTAGCGCATAGTAATTATAACATAGACAGTTACGCTAAATCAATAATTTTTAATAATTATTTTCGGCTTATATTGAATTTTTTACATTTTTTCTATGTTTTTTATAGGTTTTGATATTCTTTTGCGTTTACAAGGATAACTTTTTGTGTTATACTTAACCAATAGCAAATTATCAGGAAGGACTGATTTTTATGGATTACGGCTTTGCATACGGAGTATCCTCCCTCAAGCCATCGGTTATCAGAGAAATACTTAAAAGCTCGGGCAACACAATTCCTCTTGCCGCGGGCAACCCCGCTCCCGATGCTTTCCCCGTTGACGATATAAAAAAGATTGTTAAGGATGTTTTGGATTCCGACCCCGTTCTTGCTCTGCAATACGGAATAACAGAGGGCTACGCTCCCCTTGTTGCCGAGCTGACAAAGCTTGCAAAAAACCGTTACGGCGTCGGCACAGACAATGATTCCCTGATTGTAACGAGCGGCGCTCAGCAGGTTATGAGCCTGACGAGCCAATGCTTTATTAATAACGGAGATTGCGTTATCTGCGAGGAGCCGTCGTTTATCGGCGCGCTTAACTGCTTCAGGAGCTACGGCGCACGCCTTGTCGGCGTTCCCGTTGAGAGCGACGGGATTAACATTGAAGCTCTTGAAGAAAAGCTCAAAGCCGAAAGCAATGTTAAGTTTATCTATACCATTCCGAATTTCCAAAATCCCGCGGGCGCAACAATGTCGCTTGAAAAGAGAAAGGCGCTTTATGAGCTTGCCAAGAAATACGGAGTTATGGTGCTTGAGGATAATCCTTACGGCGACCTGCGCGTTTCGGGCAGCGATGTTGCCGCAATCAAGAGCTTTGATACCGACGGAATCGTTATTTATTCGGGTTCTTTTTCAAAGATTGTTGCCCCGGGTATCAGAGTCGGCTTCGTGCTCGCTCCGAGCGAGGTTATCGCAAAGCTGACCGTTGCCAAGCAGACTCAGGATGTTCACACCCCGCTTATTTCTCAGCTTATTGTTTACAAATGGCTTACCGAATATGATTTTGAAGGCCATATCGAAAAAATCAGAAAGATTTACAAAAGAAAGCTTGATTTGCTTTGCGGCTGCATTGATGAGCAGCTCGGCGATTTTCTTACATATCATCGCCCCGAGGGCGGGCTTTTCGTTTGGGCAAAGCTCAATGACGGAATTAATATGCTTGATTTCTGCCGCAAGGCAAGCGCGGCGGGCGTTTCCGTTGTTCCGGGCAACGCTTTTATGACGGATGGCGACGCCGAATGTCAATATATCAGAATGAATTTCTCAACCCCCTCCGATGAGGATATAGTAAAAGGAGTTAAAATTCTCGGCGAGGTTGCACGCTCGCTTTAAGGAAGAAGGTAAAACAAAATGGAAAATACTGTTCCCGAGCGCAAGCCGATTGTTCTCAGCGCAATTCAGCCGACCTCCGTGCCTACTCTCGGCAACTATCTCGGCGCGCTCAAAAATTGGAAAATGATGTGTGATGATTATGACTGCCTTTATGCCGTTGCCGATCTTCACGCTCTGACCGTTCATCCCGAGCCTGCAAAGCTCAGGCAGCAGACTCTTGAAATGTATGCAATTCTGCTTTCAATAGGGCTTGACCCCGAAAAAAATATTGTCTTTATTCAAAGCCATGTTCCCGCTCATGCGGAGCTTGCGTGGATTCTCGATTGCTACACACAGTTCGGCGAGGCTTCGAGAATGACGCAGTTTAAAGAAAAGTCGCAGAAGCATGCCGATAATGTAAATGTCGGTCTGTTCGCATATCCCGTTTTAATGGCTGCGGATATCCTGCTATATCAGGCGAATTTTGTTCCCGTCGGAGCAGACCAGAAGCAGCATCTTGAAATTGCAAGAGATATTGCAAGCAGATTTAATACCCTGAGAGGGAATACATTCACTCTGCCCGAGCCGTTCATCGGCAAAATCGGCGCAAGGGTTATGAGCCTTCAGGATCCCACGCAGAAGATGTCAAAGAGCGACCCCAACCCCAAGGCTTCTGTTTCTCTGCTGGACGCACCCGAGGTTATTCTCAAGAAATTCAAGTCAGCCATAACCGACAGCGAGGCGTGTGTCAGATATGCCGAGGGCAAGGACGGAATAAACAACCTTATGGCTATTTATTCCTGCTGCACGGGGCTTGATTATTCCGCAATCGAAAAAGAATTTGAGGGCAAGGGCTACGGCGACTTCAAGGTAAAGGTTGCCGAAGCGGTTATCGAGGAGCTTCGCCCCGTTCAGGAAAACTATAAACGCCTTATGGCTGACAAGGCTTATTTGCTTGAAACTGCGGCAAGCGGAGCTGAGAAAGCGGCACGCATTGCGGGCAGAACTCTTACAAAGGCAAAGAAAAAAGTAGGGCTTTTGCCGGGTTAATCGGCATTGCGACGGCGTATTTTTGTTGAATACGCCAAAGTTGCATAAATATTCAAAAACCACTTGATTTTTTGAATATTTGATGTATAATCAATGCATAAACAAACAACAGAACGGAGATATATTATGAAAGAAATCAAAAAAGTTGTTCTCGCCTATTCGGGCGGACTTGACACTTCGATAATCATTCCTTGGTTAAAGGAAAATTACAATAACTGCGAGGTTATCGCGGTTTCGGGCGATGTCGGTCAGGGCACGGAGCTTGACGGACTTGAAGAAAAAGCAATCAAAACAGGCGCTTCAAAGCTTTATATCGAAAATCTTCAGGACGAATTTGTAAGCGACTATATTTTCCCCACCCTTAAAGCAGGCGCGGTTTATGAAAAGGATTATCTGCTCGGCACATCGTTTGCACGCCCGATAATTGCAAAGAGAATTGTTGAAATCGCAAAGGCTGAGGGTGCCGACGCCATCTGCCACGGCTGCACGGGCAAGGGCAACGATCAGGTCAGATTTGAGCTTGCAATAAAAGCGTTTGCTCCCGAAATGGAAATCATCGCTCCCTGGAGAATTTGGAACATAAAGTCCCGTGAGGAAGAAATTGAGTATGCCGAAGCGCATAACATTCCTCTCAAAATAAACCGTGAAACAAATTATTCAAAGGATAAAAACCTCTGGCATCTTTCGCACGAGGGTCTTGACCTTGAAGATCCCGCAAACGAGCCGCAGTATAATAAGCCCGGCTTCCTTGAGATGGGCGTTTCACCCGAAATGGCTCCCGACGAGCCCACCTACATCACCATCCATTTTGAAAAGGGCATTCCCACCGCCGTTAACGGCAAGGAGATGGGCGGAGTTGAGCTTATCAAATATCTCAATGAGCTCGGCGGCAAAAACGGTATCGGTCTTAACGACCTTGTAGAAAACCGTCTTGTTGGTATGAAGTCCAGAGGCGTTTACGAAAATCCCGCAGGCGCAATCCTTTTCAGAGCGCACGATGTTCTTGAAACCATCACTCTTGACAGAGATACTCAGCATTACAAGGAGCTTGTTGCTCACAGATTTGCAGAGCTTGTTTACTTTGGTCAGTGGTACACACCACTCAGAGAGGCGCTTTCCGCTTTCGTTGACAAAACGCAGGAAACCGTTACCGGCGATGTCAAGCTCAAGCTCTATAAGGGCAACATCATCAATGCAGGCGTAACCTCGCCCTACACTCTTTACAGCGAGGATTTCGCAACCTTTGATGCAGACGATGTTTACAATCAGAAGGATTCCGCAGGATTTATCAATCTGTTCGGTCTGCCCATCAAGGTAAGGGCAATCCTCGAAGCCGAAAGAAACAAATAATTCTGAATTTATATCAAGACTGATTAGGAGCCGTCTTATGGCGGCTCTTTTCCCGTATAAGGAGGATTTGTATGAAATTGTGGGCAGGCCGCTTTTCAAAGGAAGCGGATAAAAAAACCAATGATTTCAATTCGTCAATAGCAACCGACTCCAGAATGTATGCTCAGGATATCGAGGGCAGCATTGCTCATGTTACAATGCTTTCCGCCAAGGGGATTATCCCCGAGCAGGACGGCGCGGCGATTGCCGCTGAGCTTGCAAAAATCAAAAATGAGATTGCCGAGGGCAGCCTGCTGATTGACCCCAACGCCGAGGATATCCACACCTTTATTGAGCAGACCTTAACCGAGCGCATAGGCGATGCGGGCAAACGCCTGCATACGGGCAGAAGCCGCAATGACCAGGTTGCGCTTGATGTCAGGCTCTATCTGCGCGATGAGTGCGATGCGGTTACGGAGCTTATCAAAAAGCTTATAAAAGCCCTTTCCGAAAAAGGCGATGAATATGCCGATGCAATTATGCCCGGCTATACTCATTTGCAGAGAGCACAGCCGATAACATTTAAGGCGCATTTGTCTGCCTATACCGAAATGCTCACCCGCGACCTCGGCAGGGTAGCTGATGCCAAAAAGCGAATGAATTCTTCCCCGCTCGGCAGCGGCGCTCTGGCGGGCACAACCTATCCGATTGACCGCGCAATGACTGCCTCTTTGCTCGGCTTTGATTCCTACACCGCAAGCACGCTTGACGGCGTTTCAGACAGAGATTTCTGCATTGAGCTTGCAAGCGCGCTTTCGATAATAATGGTTCATCTTTCAAGGCTCTGCGAGGAAATTATTCTCTGGTGCTCATGGGAATTCAAATTTGTTGAGCTTGACGACGCTTTTTCAACAGGTTCAAGTATAATGCCGCAGAAGAAAAATCCCGACATTGCGGAGCTTGTCAGAGGCAAGAGCGGCAGAGTTTTCGGCGACCTTATGACTTTGCTGACCGTTATGAAAGGTCTCCCGCTTGCTTATAACAAGGATATGCAGGAGGATAAGGACGCAATTTTTGACGCCTTTGATACGGTCAAGATTTGCCTTGACACTCTTGTTCCTATGATTTCAACTATGAAAGCAATTCCCGAGAATATGCGTAAAGCGGCGGCGGGCGGATTTATAAACGCAACCGACTGCGCCGACTACCTTGTATCAAAAGGTCTGCCTTTCAGGGATGCCTACAAGGCAACTGGCGAGCTTGTTGCGCTTTGCATAAGAGAGGGCAAAACGCTTGAAACGCTTTCTGTTGATGAATACAAACAGGTTTGCGAGCTTTTCGACGGCGGCGTTTACGAGGCCATCAAGCTTGAAAACTGTGTAAAGCGCAGAGGAATGTAACAAAATAAAACAACAGCCGGCTTACTTTTTCGGTAAGCCGGCTGTTAAGCTTCTTAAATCAATCTTCGGGTTCTACATAATCGTGGAAAACGATTTTAACGGTTTCTCTCGGGAAATCAAAGCGGCGTTTTTCAACAATATCGCCCTCTTTAACATCATCGAGCTTTGCAAGAATATAGGTGTCTCTTACAACATTTCCGTCCTTGTCATAGGCGGTGTAGCCGATCTTCATATTGTTCTTTCTTGAACCGATGGCGGTTATTTTGACATCGGCGCGTCCGTCGGCGTTGACAGAAAATCCGTCATCGTCCAATTCGATTGAAACAATTTCCGCAACCGTGTTGCCGTAAACATAATAGCTGCTCAGAACACATTCTATCTTGTTAACGGTTTCAACATACTGCACGGGATAGGTATGACCTTCAAGCTCGTCAAGATTATCGGGTGCGGCAACGGTTTCGCCGTAGGGGTTAACATAGGAGAAGTTTTCGAGCTTCGTGGTTGCGGGCTCATCGGGGATGTTTGAGCATCCGAAAAGGCAGAGCGACGCAAAAACAAGAACGAGGAATATTGCAACAGCAGATTTCATAAAAAGTCAAATCCTTTCTTCATATGTGATTTATATTTTTGTTTTTTCAACAGAGTTGACAATTTGACAAACGGTTTTGAAAATAGCTTCGGCGGTTTGCGGCCCGAGGGAATTGGTTTCCTCATAATGCTTTCTGCCGTGAACATCGCGCACATTTTCAAAATAAGGCGTTTTGGGGTGGAGGAAAAAATCGTTGGGCGGTATAACATAGCCGAGCTCGTCGTTTGCAAGCCCGATTATCACCGTGTTTTCTCCGATTATTTCCGAAAGCGGCGGCGGATTTATCTCTGCTCCCATACCCGTTGCGGATTGCTCCGAATTAAGATATCCGCCGTAAACCAGCTCTGGGAAAATCTCGCAGGGCAGCAAAAGCAGGCGGAGCGAATCGATTTCAATTAAGCTTATTTCGGATTTCAGAGCAAAGCCCGAGCCTTGCGCTCGGTAGGCTTCGGCGTCAAGAATTCCGAGCCTTGCGGCAAGCAGGAGCACGGTGTTTTCTGCCTTGAAAAATGCTTCCTGTCTTATGCAGCCGATTTTAGGCTTCAACGGGATTTCATCATCGGGGCTGATTGAAAGAGCGTAATCCGCAAGCTTTCTGCCGATTTCGGCAGTGGCTTGTGAAAAATCTCCGCCGTTTTTCCGAATTTCCTGCTTATCGGGGATATGCATACTTATCATTCCGCCCACGGCGCCCACGCAATAGAGTGTGTCTGCGCCCGTTTTCTCTTTTATTCTTTCACGCATATAATGCGGAAAATCCGCGCTTATGCGCTCGTTTTCACCTTGCAGAGATTCGGAATGAGAGGCAAAATTTATAATGCAGACCTGCCTTGACCCGTCATCGGGAACAAAGCGCAGGCGCGTGAGAGTTTTGGAAAATACGACAGGAGTTCTTATGTCCTCCTGCATATCGGGAACCTCGACTTTGCCGAGATAAAGCCTGCCGTTTCTGCGGGAGTTATATGCTTCTTTAACCGCGCGGACGGTTTGCGAAAACACAAGCTCCATATATGACGGGTCTTTTCCGCTCAGCGGGAGCGGACCCCAAATTCCCATTGTGTCAATTCCCGCATGGGAATGGGTGCTGACAATGTTTATGCTGCGGCAGCCCGTGAACATTGCAAAATCGTGCAGGCGTGCGCGCAGGCGGTTAACATCGGATGATAGCATACCAACATTGTCGATTGAAACAATCACAATGCCTCCGTGACCCGACAAATCGTCAAGCCACACGGCGTGGGTGCGCGGCTCATCAAGAATTCCCTTTGCGGGCTTGTTGCTGCCGTAGCCTGCAATGTAATATTTTTTATTTGCAACATCGTGAGGCAAAATGCTTTTTGCGGAAAATCCGAGCGAAAATCGGCTGCTTCTTGCTCTCGGAGGAGCGTCAAAAACAGCGTTTTCTGTTTCATTGCATACCGCATAACGCTTTGACCTTACTTTTAACGAAGAATTAATCAGGCGGCAAGCCGCCTCGAGAGGCGTCATCGGCATCCCCCTTATTTACTGTCATTCCAATCAAATTTTGTGAGCCTTCCTTTGGTCAGCAGCTCGGGAAATCCCCATTGCCGTAAAACCTCGTAAGCGCCGACGGCAACGGAATTTGAAAGATTAAGGCTGCGCGCCGAGCTGTCATTAATCATCGGCAGGCGAACACAGCGGTCGGGATTTTTAAAAAGCAATTCCTCGGGCAGACCTGCCGTTTCTTTGCCGAAAACGAGATAGCAATTATCGGGATATTCAATTTGTGAATATATTTTGGTGGCTTTTGTGGAAAAATAAAAAAACTCGCCGCCGCTGTTTTTTTCAAAAAAATCGCTGAGATTTTCATAATATGTGATATCGAGCAGATGCCAATAGTCAAGCCCGGCTCTTTTCAGCTTGGCATCGTCAACCCGAAAGCCCATTGGCTCAACAAGGTGTAGCCTTGCTCCCGTGGCGGCGCAGGTTCTTGCAATATTGCCCGTATTTTGCGGAATTTGAGGCTCAACAAGAACGATATTCAGAACTGACATTATATAACTTCCTTAAAAATAATTGACAATGTTTTTATTTGCCCGAAAGGACAAAATATTAAAAAGGGGGGATAAGAATGTTTGCATCATCAAAGAATATGTCCGTTGCCGCAGGCGTAGGAATAGGTCTCGCAGTCGGAACTGCGGCGGCAGCCGTAGGCTCTAAAATGATGACTCGCAGCGGCAGAAGAGCGTGCAGAAGAAATGCCGCCAAATGTATGAGAAGCGTTGAGGGAGTTTTGGATAACATCGCCTCAATGACAAAATAATCAGCTATTAAAATTGCTCATTGCGCGGTCGATATCGCCCTGCACCATCAGCTCAACTGCCGAGCAGGCGTTTTCGGCCGCTTCTCTGAGCGCAGAAAGCTCGTCCTTTTTAAATGCAGAAAGCACCCAATCGGCAAGCTCATAGTCCGGATGGGGCTTTTCGCCTATTCCGAGCTTAACGCGCGGGAATTTATCGGAATTCAAAAGATAAATTATGCTTTTTATGCCGTTGTGACCGCCGTCGCTGCCTTTGCGCCTTATGCGCAGCTTGCCGCAGGGCAGGGAAATATCGTCAAACACAACAATGATTTTTTCGGGCGGTATTTTATAGAAAGCCGCCGCCTGCTTGACTGCCTCGCCGCTGTTGTTCATAAATGTCTGCGGTTTCATCAAAAGGCATTTTTTGCCCGCAAGCTCGATATCGGCTGTAACCGACTTGAACTGAATTTTGCTTATTTTTACGCCCTGCTTATCCGCAAGAAGGTCGGCAAAAAGAAAGCCTGCGTTGTGGCGCGTGAGCTCATATTTTTTGCCCGGATTGCCTAAGCCGACAATCAGAAATTCAGGCGGACCGGAGGGCGCTTTGCGCTTGAATAAAAAACTCATTATCTTGAAAACTTCCTTTTATTTATCCTCGGGAAAAACGATTTCAACGGTTTTGGTTTCTTCGGTGCTTTCCGTGCCGTCATCAAATTCCTCGGGAGTCCGGGAATAAATTGCTTTTATCTCCATTTTATCAATGGCTGCTTTGGCTTCGTCAACGGAAAGCTCGCCGTTTTCGCACAGAATCGTGAAGCTTGAAGTGCCCGAAGCTCCGGGAACCATACCAATCTCTCCGCCGACTTTTGTGCATACATAAAAGCCGTCCTTGCCGTTATCCTTAACCTCAAATCCGTAAACGGTCAGGTCTTTGTCACTCTGATTTTTAAGCGTAATAATCTGGTCAAAGGCAAGCCAGTTTTCGGGAGCTTCATAGAATTCATCTGCTTTTTCCGCGCTCATTTCAAATTCGGCGGAAAGGGCGTTTTTGTATCTGTCGGGATTCTTAACGAGAGCTTCAATATAGCCGACGCTTTCAACAAGGTCATCTCTTGCAACCGCAAGCTCTGTTTTCGGCTCGCCGCCGTCAGAGCCGCGGAAGAAAATAAAATATATGCCTGTGATTATTGCCGCCAACGCAAGAATTACGGCAACGGCAACCGTTATCTTTTTTTTCATATCAAAAGTCCTCCGTATTTTTTATTGCCCCGTTGTATTTAGCATTATGACAGATTTTTAATAAAAAAACAATACCAATATGTGAAAAATATAAATTAATTTACAGGTTGTTAAAAAACATCGGCAATGCACTGCATTATCGTCTGATTTGTTCGGGCAACCGTTGTTAAAAAAGTATTTGAACATAAATATCGGAAATTTTATGACATAGCGCCAAAAAGCTTAATGTGTCATTGTTGATAATAGCTGACTGACGGGTGAAATTTTTGTCGAAAACATAGAAAATACGGAGATTGGCAGATTTTAATGTAGTCTTTTCGATTTCTTGCCATTTACTAATGAAGAGATAAATTCTGAATGTCTCCAAACAAATTTGTTGCGTCAAAAAAGGGGTGATGAAAATACAGGCGATGCAGAAATAAAGGGGGAGTAACAAGATATTACAACACTTCAGCTTGACTTAATCGAAATTTTAATTTAAAATAAAAATTGTAAATTGTCATTAACTCAGGAAGAGGTAAAATTTTCAAAAAAAAAGGGGATAATAGTCCGATACGGGGATTAATACAGTAATAACATAAAGTAAAGAGTTGATGAGGTGTGAAAAAATGGAGGATGACATAATAGTATTCTTTGACGGTGAGGGAAAAGTTGTTTGCCCTGCCG
>JAEDGK010000135.1 GCA_016297555.1 Clostridiaceae bacterium | reverse complement strand
GCCTCCCGACGGCATAGGCAAACCGCTCGGCAATCATTCTGCCGCAAATTTGAGCGGCTATTATAAAATCAAGCTGCGCGGGCTCGGATACCGTGTTGTATACAGTCTTATTATTGACGGCAATATTATGAAAATTATCGTAATATCCGTCAGAAACGATGAAGAGGTGTACAAAGAAGCCGAACGCAGAATACAAGGATTTATAAACGAAACAGAATAATTAATTTTCAGCACACAGCCGCACGGATTTTACAGACCCGTGCGGCTTGTAATATTATAATTATGAAATTGTAAACTTCTCCGCATTTTCTGTAATAAATTTGCCTGCCGCGCGCGCTGTTGCGCCGCCGGCGGTAAGCTGAGCAAACTCCGAATCAAAAGCCTGAATTTGCTCGGGAATAAATGAAGCTTCTTCGTTTTCAGGGTCAAAAGCGTTAAGCTCGGCTTCAAATATTTCTGCCGCCCTGCCGCCGAAAATCCGCTTTATTCCGTCAAGCGCGGCAAGCGTAAGCGGAGCTCCGTTTGCCCTGAAAAAATCGCTGAGCTTTTCCGAGCCGTCCTCCTCTACAAAAGACAGCGCATAAATTTCTCTCTGCTCCTGCGTCAGCTTTTCAAATTCGCCGAGCATATCGGAGGAATCGGAAATCCGCTTTTGCAGATTCAGGGCAACTCCTCGGAAAAGCCTTTCGGGCTGTGCTTCGGAAACCGTTCTTTGAGTTAAAACGGCAAACTCGTTGCGAAGCTCGTTTTCTTCTTTCAGCTTCTTCATAATTGCTTCATTCTCTCGGCTGCGCGCCGCGCTCGCCTTGCCCGCTTTAACGCAAACAAAGACCGTCAGCGCGATTACCGCCGCCATTATCAAAATCAGATAAGGTCTTTGCGAAAAATATTCAATCATTGTTTTACTCCTCTATCAGTAATTTATAGATATCGCCCTTTTTAAGTCCGCTTTCCTTTGCGGCGATTTTTGCCGCCTCGGTTTTGCTTTCGCCTGCTTTGATAAGCTCTCTTGCATATTCCGCCGCCTGCTGAGCAGTCATCTTTTCCTTTTGAGCGCAGGGTGCGCCGCCGACTATCAGAACTATTTCTCCCTTGATATCCTCTCGGGAATATTTTTCTGCGGCTGCGGCAAGAGTTGTTTTTATTACCTGCTCGTGAATTTTGGTAAGCTCTCTGACTATTGCAATTTCTCTGTCGCCGAGCCGAGCCGCAAGGTCGGCAAGAGTTGAAGCAAGCTTATGCGGAGCTTCATAAAAAATCATAGTCCTCGTTTCGCCCTCAAGCGATTCAATATGAGCGCGCCTGCTCTGCTTATCAACGGGCAAAAAACCTTCAAAAGTAAAGCGCTTTGACGGCATACCCGAAACCGCGAGAGCCGTTGCAAAAGCGCAGGGGCCGGGAACGGCTTCAACGGAAAGTCCTCTCTCCCTGCAAAGCTTTACCAAATCCTCGCCCGGGTCGGAAATTGCAGGCATACCCGCGTCGGTAACCAGCGCGCAGTTTTCACCCGCCGCAATTCTGTCCGCTATCACGGAGCCGCGTTCAAAGCGGTTATGCTCAAAATAGCTTATCATCGGCTTTTTGATTTCAAATCTGTTGAGCAGCTTCAAGGTAACCCTTGTATCCTCCGCCGCTATAAAATCACATTTTTCAAGAGTTTCAACGGCTCTCGGAGAAAAATCCCCGAGATTGCCTATCGGAGTTCCGACAACGAAAAGAGTTCCGCTCAAGCATTTTCACCCCTGTTTTCAAGAAGATAATCGCCGTATATTTTTTTCATTTCATCCGAATATTCACCCGAATCCCCGTAAACAAAAAGCTCGGGCTCAACCGTCATTCCGCTTCTGCCGCCGCGCCGACCCTCAACGAGTGCAAGCCACGGCGCTTTGCCGGGCAGCTTTGAAACAAGCCTGAGCCTTTTCGGCTCTATATCCGCCGCGCGCATTTCGCAAAACAGCTCGCAGAGGCGCTCGGGTCTTATGCACATACAAAGCCTGCCGCCGAAATTCAGCAGCTTTTTCGCCGCCGCGCATACATCAGAAAGAGAACACATTGTTTCGTGCCTTGCAATTTTATCCGCACCGCTTCTGCTCTCTATGCCCGCTCCGCTTGCTTTATAAGGCGGATTCATTGTTACTACATCATAGCAGCCAAACGGCACCTTTCCTTTAAGCTCGCGCAAATCGGCGTTTACCGCTTCCAATCTTTCGGAAAGCGAATTAAATTCAATCGCCGCATTAATCTGCTCAACGGCAAGAGGCTGAATTTCAACGGCGGTGATTTTGCCCGTTTCTCTTTTGCACCACAAAAGCGGAATAATTCCGCAGCCCGAGCCGAGGTCACAGCACCGCGCTTTTTTTGACGGAGCGGCAAAATCCGCAAGCAGAACCGCGTCCGTTCCGAAAATGTGAGAATTTGAAACAAACGCCGTTATTCCCGCTCCGAGATATTCCTTTTTGAATTCCTGCATAGCTTTCTCCTGTTTTGTTTATTAAAACATTATAACATTCAAGGCATGAATTGTAAAGAGCAGCAAAAAACGAGCCTTATTTCTTTTTGCCTTATCAGAAAAGCCAATCGATTTTATCAATGTTTTTTCTTGCGAAAAATTTTATGGTATGGTATAATTAATTGAAAATTGTCGAAATTGTACTCGACAACCCGTAAAACAATTCAGAATTCGGAATTGATGACGGGTTTCACCCGTGCCCATTATATATGTTTTTCGGCGAAAATTCGTAGGGACAGCCCTTGCGGCTGTCCGTGAAAACACAAAATTTCACGGCAACCCCGCGTGGTCGCCCGAAATCCGATAATCAATAACACCCGCCGAAAAAATGATTGTTTTCTATTTCCAATCCTCCGTCACGGCTTCGCCGTGCCACCTCCTTTGCCAAAGGAGGCTAATTTTACCATGAGCTTTCGGCGTGATTTGTCAGGAACGATGCCTACATCATCCCAAAATAACCGCAATTAATACGGGATTTCTCGGAACGCTGAGGACAGCGTTCCCTACTGAAAATGTATTTTTACGGTGTGATTCGTGGTGGTCGGCGTCCCCGACGACCCGCGAATCAATTCGGAATTGGTGAATTTTGAAAACACTGCAATTAATTTATCGGCAATGTAGGGCGGCTTGTCCACAAGCCGCCGAAAAAAGGATATGATTTTTCGGCGGGAGCAAGCCCCCGCCCTACCCTGCGGGTGTTATTGATTATCGTTTTCGGACGATACCCACATCGTCCTATACAAAATTTGAATACGCAGATTGAGAGGATGAATGGATTTGCTAATAAAAAAACTGTTTAAGAAATCCGGGTCAAACACAGAATCAAATAACATCGCTCCGATACCAAACGCCAGTTTTGTTAAGGAAAAGAATGTTGGATTAACAGAAGAACAATTGAAATGGAACAAAATGTGGGAACTTTGGGCAGAAGGGCTCATAGATTCGCCATATGCAGAATTAATGACATATCAAAGCGAACTCTATAATGGCGGACACTCACAATATTTCACCAATATTGAGGACAATAATGACTTGCAAAAAGAGATGCTGTCACTGAAAGCTGTTTTGCCGTTTCAACTCAAAGAGGCGCTTGAAAAAGCATACGAAGCATATTTGATGTTGGAAGAAAATTATGATGATAAAAAAGCGGAAGAGATTATGACGCAGTGTGACAACATATTTTATCAAAACGAAGAAGAAATAAATCATCTGTTAGAAAAGTACTCCGCTAAAATTAAATTATAATAATTTGACGGACAATTTCTGATGTATTACTCCTCGAACAGCAACAAATCTGCTACTATGACTCAAGGCATATTATCGCATTGTTAAATGACAATGATATTAATGATTTGGCAGATAAGTATTGCATTGAAATATAAACGACAAATCCCGTTATATACGACCGCTGCAAAGGCTCCGCTTCCTGCGGAGCTTTTTTGCGCGATTTCGATTGTTTCGCTCAGACAAAATATACGGCATAATCAGCCGACGGTGCGTCAATAGTTTTTTTAACGGCAATAAATATGGTTTTGAGCGGAATCTTTCCGCTCCGTCTGCGTTAAAAATCTT
>JAEDGK010000134.1 GCA_016297555.1 Clostridiaceae bacterium | reverse complement strand
TTCATCTGAAAATTGATTGTTGCCGTCTCGCCCGCAGACAGATTAACAGTTTCGGTTTTATCCGAAATTCCGCAGGAAACGGTTATGGTCTGGTCGATATCCGAAGTTACGGTAACGGTTGCCGTGCCCTCGTTGACATTCCAGCTTATTTCATCAACGGTTGCTCTTGTTCTCGCCCTGAGACCCGTTATCCTGCCGCTTTCAAAGCCTGAGTCGGGCAAAGCGGGCAGAATTTCTATTTTGCCGCTGTCGGAATAGAGCAGGCTTTCATTAATTATGCCGAGATAACCGATTGCAAAATCCGTGCAATAGCAGCTGCTGCGGTCATAATCATGATTGGTCATCATGGAATCGTAATAAATGCCGTGATTCATAAGCTTGGCAAGCGATTGCGTAACTCCCGATGAGCTTTTGAGCCTTGCCGAAATCAAGGCTCTGTGAATAAGCGCGTGGCTTGCCTCGTTTTCGCTCGCTCTGTTGGCAATAGCTTGAACGCACGCCGCGGCAAGCTCGGGATTATCCTGAGTTTCAAACATCGGCCAAACACAGTAAAGATGGCTGATATGGCGGTGAAGATTGTTTTCTTCAAAATTGGTGCACGCCCATTCCTTGAGAGCGCCCGTTTCGTCATACATATAGTCGGGAAGCTTGCTGAGCAAATCCTCCCAACGGCTCGTGTTGCAATCGGGGTCAATGCTTTTCATAATATCAACAAGCATTTCAAGGTTGCTCTTACAGGCGGAAATATCAATCGCTGTGTTGGCGGTTGACGGAGAGGGATAATTTGAAGGATTATTTTCGGGTGAGTAGCTCGGCAAAATAGCATATTTTTCGCCGTCAAGAAGCTCTGTTTTACCCTTTTCATACCTGACTTTCCCTGTTTTGTCGGTATAATATTCCGGAGTCATAAGCTGTTCCCAATAGTTTGCCGACTTGGTGAGCAAGGGAAGCAGAATTTCGCTTCTCAAATCAAGATATCCCTTGCTTGTGAGGGCTTTAATCTGCTCATCGGTCAAATCCTCCTCCGAAACTGAAAGAACGGATTTCAGAGAGTTCAAATCATATTCGCCGTTAATGGGAATTTTTATATCGCCGTTGCATTGCAGGGTTTCGTAAAGCGGTTGAAGCAGCCAGCTTGCACCCGCATTCCAGTATCGGAAAGGATAAGAATAGCAGGTTTCGGTCAAAACTGCCTTGTCGCCGTCCGCGTGAACGGGAGCCTGAATTGCGTCCTTAAAGCCGTGGGTTGCCGCCGCATTTTCTTCCCAATCGGGAACCTGACGAAGAATAAAGCACGCATAGCCCATATAAGACGAGGGCATATTGCCCGTGTTCATCGAAGAAGTCTGCAAATTGACATTGGCATCCATTGTATATTTGCTGCCCCAGCCGGGATTCCATTCGCCTGTCCACATTCCGTAAAGGCGCGGCGTGGAATAACCTGAGCTGCACAAATAAGCATATCTGCCTGAGTAGTATGCTCTCTGAGCAACAGCGCCGTCAACTTCATTGCTGAAATCCTTGCCGAAAAGCAGGCTTTCATTTGATTTGGCGCTTTTGCCTGAGGCAAGCGAGAGAGTTACGGAATTATATTCAGGAGTAAAAATTTCGGTATGCGCCGAAAGAGCGGCGTCATAATCAAACTTGCCGTTTGCGGTGTATTTTTCGGCAACTCCCCTCACCTTTTGAGCAAGAGAATCAACAAGGCGGCAGCTTTCAGCGTCAGCAAAGGAATCATATGCGCCCATATCATGCGTTCTGTCTGAAACCGCAATAAGATAAACCGCATCTGCATCGGTTATGCGGATTTGAGGGTTGCCGTCGCCGCAATACTGCGCGTCTTTGACCTTTTTGCCGTCGGTAAGCTTCTTTTTACCGCCCTCGCAGACAACATAGACCACGGTTGCGTATCCGCCGTTTTTCAGCTCACTGTTTTCATAATCGGGGTAATGAGCCGAAAATGCAATGTATTCGCAGTCCTCGCCGACGGTTTTTTTATATTTCAAGTCTTTTTCGCTGCCGTTGCCGTAATTCGCAAAGGCGGAAATATTATCCATAGAAAGAGTCAGATTAATCTTACTGCCCGTTGAAGACTTTTCAATTTTCGTTACGGTTACTCCGTCCGCCTTTGATGTAAAGGTTGCTCTCTCCCAAGTGCCGCGCAAATCGGTATATCTTACTCCGACCTGCGCCGTTTCATAATCGGTATATCTTGCATAATTGGTTTTCGGCTGTTTGCTTTGCTTAATACGCAGAGCCGCGCCGGGGTGAAATGAATAAACATCGTCATAGCTTGCATTGTCCGTTATGTCAACCCCCGCAACGATGCTCTGCTTAACGGTTTCAAGCTCGTTGTAGGTTTCGGGGCAGGTGCGCGCATTGCGGTTCGGCATAATAAAATGCATATTCTGATATATCAGGGTGTCGCTGTAAGGCGAGCCGCTCGTGATAACACCTTGAAGTCCGTTGCCCGAAATCATACCCTGACGCCATGTTTCGGTGATATTTCCTTTTTCGCTCAGCTCATAATAAAGCTCCGAAAACGAAGCCTTTGCGCTGTCCGAAAACTTATCCTCAATTTCGTCATACACCTTTGTCGGAAAAATCAACGAACCGATGATTTCAAAAAAGGTCATAAACAAGCAAAATATTCTTATAAAAGTTCCCATTTTTTCGCTCCAAACATTATTATTTTTGATACGACAAATATTATTTTAAGCTGTTTTCATTCAAACAGCGGGGTTGAAAAATACCTTTCAGCCGTGTCGGGGAGCACGGTGACAACGGTTTTGCCTTTGCCGAGCTTTTTGGCAAGCCTTAAAGCCGCCGCAACATTGGTGCCGCTGCTGATGCCGCACATAATTCCTTCCTTTGAAGCCAAATCACGCGAAGTCTGAAGCGCCTCTTCATCATTGACTATGCAAACATCGTCATAAATCTCACAGTTGAGAATATCGGGTATTATCCCGTCGCCTATACCCATCTGAACATGGGTGCCTATTGAACCGCCCGAAAGAATGGCGGCGTTTTCAGGCTCCGCAGCCCAAATCGTCATATCGGGATTTTTCTCTTTCAGAACCTCGCCGATGCCCGTAATCGTGCCTCCCGTGCCTATTCCCGAGCAAAAGCCGTGAATGGGCGCATTCACCTGTTCAAGGATTTCTCTTGCCGTTTCTGCACGCTGAACTGCGGGGTTGGCGGGATTTTCAAACTGCTGAGGCACAAACACATTCGGGTTTTCCGCTTTCATCTTCATTGCAAGCGCCAAACATTCCTCTATGCAGGCTCCGATGTTTCCCGCATCGTGAACGAGAATGATTTCCGCTCCGTAATGGCGGACAAGCTTGCGCCTTTCCTCGCTGACCGAATCGGGCATAATAATTTTCACCTTATATCCCCTGACCGCTCCGACAAGAGCAAGCCCTATGCCCTGATTGCCGCTTGTCGGCTCGACTATCACGGTGTCGGAATTTATAAGCCCCTTTTTTTCGGCGTCACTTATCATATTGAAAGCCGTGCGCGTCTTAATTGAGCCGCCGACATTCAAGCCCTCGAATTTAACGAGAACCTCTGCATCATCGGCGCCCGTCATATGCTGAAGCCTTATAACCGGCGTATTTCCCATTGCCTCAAGAATCGTATTGCAAACCATAATTAACCTTCTTCAAACTGTAAAAATATCATCAAATCATAACAGATTTTGTTATTATATCATATGTTAATCAATTTTTCAATGACAACGGCAAAAACGATAACAATTAATTAAAACGGCTGAGAAATCCGACATAATCGTATGCTTTCCTTGAGGATCCGCAGATTCCGATAGACAACAACCTGGCCGAAAGAGTGGTAAAACCTTTTGTTATCGGCAGGAAAAACCGGCAGTTCTCCACATCGCCGAAAGGAGCCGACGCCGGTGCTGCAGCCTATTCAATCATCAATACCGCACAGGCAAACGGCATTGATGTCAAAGAATATCTGACAACCATCTTCCGCACCGGAGAAAGACGATTACCGCTGAAATCCGAATAAAACAACCCCCGGAGAATCCCGTTCTTTTGAGCGAACAAATTCTTCGGGGGTTAATTCTATTTGCCGGGACGAGGGGTTATTTGGGGGTTACTTA
>JAEDGK010000024.1 GCA_016297555.1 Clostridiaceae bacterium | reverse complement strand
TGCCGTCATTGTAATGATAAGTTGCCGTATACTTATTTCTTGAATAGTATACATTCAATACGGAAGTGCTGTCGGTGCTGACGATGATTGAAGCATCGCTCCTCGCTGTGTCGAGTGAGAAGCCCTCGGGAGCAGCCGCAGGAGTTACAACCTCGCCTGCTTCAGCCTTAACCGTGCGGGTGTTGGGAGTTGTGGGATAACTGCCGTTAACATCCATAACATACTCGTTAAGAGTATAGGATGTGGGAGCTTTTGACCAAACTGCATAAACAGTCTGATCATCATAATCATATGCAAGATCAGAGCCGTCAACGAGAACATTTGCAAGCTCTTCGTCCGTAAGGTCTGTTCTGCTTATCTGCTCAGTTGACCAGCCTTCAAAAGCAAAGCCTGCTCTGACAGGAGCTTCGGTATTAGCAAGATTTGATGCTGAGGTGCCGATAATTCCGGATGCCTTGGAGGTATCCGTGCCGTTTGAAGCAAAGGTTCCGCCGTTGGCATTGAGGATAAAGTCGCTTGTGGTGGAAACAGTAGCGGCATTGGTGGTAAATTCGGGTTCCCACTCACTCATTGCCCAGTTGCTGTCTCTTGTTGCGCCTTCCTCGCCCTTAGGCATATCTACGAAAAGAAGATAGCCTTCATCGCAAGTGCTCAGGCTGTTATAAAGTGCGGGAACCTGAGCGGAGCCGGAAGAATTAACCGTGTTTGTGAGCTCGTTGTTGAGAACTTGCATATCAAACTCAAAAGCCCAGTCTGTATCAACAAGCTTATAGTTTTTGTTTGAACCAAACTCAAGCGCAAGTGCGATAAGATCGTTGTTATCGAAGAAATCTGCGGGAACCTTTCCGTTAGTAACGAGAATGTTTCCGGGATTCTGCCTGAGGAACTTGGTTTCATCTGCCTGCCAAACAGCAGTATCGCAGGAGAGCTGGCAAATGCCGCCCATATATTCGCTGTTTGTGGTAACTCCTCTCTTAACACCGTCTACAAAATCGGTTTTAAGATATCTTGAATCCCACTGGAATCCGTTTTCACCTGAATTTGTTGCATAATCCGTTGCAACATAAACTCTGGCCTTTATAGCCTCACCCGGCTTTGCTCTTGTTGTTTCAATCCATTCGCCGGATTCTGCATCAAGCCTGAAAAATTTGGTAGTATAGGTGATTGCAAAACCATCATCAGTCTGATAGTTCCATGCCGATGCCGCAATAGTCATTGTGCTGAACATCATAACCAACGCAAGGAACAGCGCCAATGATTTTTTGAATCGCGTCATGTGTATATTCCTCCCTTTTTAAATTACGGAAAGCTGCAAAGACACTTCCCTATAATGATACAGTTCATTTTAACATATAGTTTTATTAATTGCAAGCACTTTTTATGATAATTTGGAAATAAATTGCATAAAAATTTAAACAAAATTAAAATTATGCCTGATTCTTATCTTCGGCAGGCTCGGTATCTATGACTTTTGCCGCTCTTATTCTTGCAAGCTCATACATCATAGTTTCACGCGTTTTGCCGTTTACATTGAAGAACAGGAGTGTAACGCCCTTCATAAATCTGCCGATTGCGGGGCCGAGAGCGAAAATAGTCCAAATTCCCGCAAGCATTTTTGCATCCGTCTGCGGAACAAGAACTCCGTTTGCGTCAAGCAAGGGCTTATAGTGGATAGCGTCAACGATAATACCGCTGAGAATTGTTGAAAGCTGGGTTGTAAGCAGGGTTATATAACCCATGGCGGCAGTTATCGTTCCCTCGTTTCTTATGCCTGTTTTCCACTCAACATAGTCATAAAGATCGCCGTTGAGCGCCGTGCTGCAGTATCTCTGGATACTGTTGACAGAGCCGCAAACGGTAAGGGCGAAGATAATCCAGATAATATTTACAAGATTGTTGCTTGTGGGCTTATATCCGATAAGCCACATAACAAAATAGGAAATGCCGCAGAACATATAGCTGCCTGCCGCAAGGTTACGAAGACCGAATTTCTTTGTAAGCTTGGGTGCAAGGGGGAGCACAAAGTAGCTCGGCAGACCCGTAAACAAGCCCGAGATTGTGCCGAGCGATATTTTGCCCATGCAGTTGAGCCAGAAATAATTCTCAACCTGCCTGCCGACCGCCTTGCCGAGAGCAAAGAAGTTTTTAATGAGCAAAACCCACATCGGTCGGCAAGTGCCGACGGATTTTATGGTTTTTATTATATTTATCTGATTCATTTCGTCTCTTGAAGCAAGAGGCACTCTTTCCTTCAATGAGAAGAAGCCGTAGGTTCTGAATATAACAACGCTGGCAATAAACAGGAAAGCACCGCCCATAAATATATATCTCGACGGTATGCTTCGCGGCAGATAGTCAACAAAAAACGGGAACAGCGATGGCAGCCAAACACCCGCGAGGTCAACATAGGCGTCCGTAGCAATCAAACGGTTTCTTTCGGCAACATTCGGCGTCAGATTAAACAAAATCGCCTGATAGCTTGGGTTATAAAATGAGTTTGCTATTGAACCGATATAATTCAGCGCAAGGAACCACACAAAAATCGCCGTTTGGCTCATTCCGCCGGGAAGTATCCACGGAACAAATGCCGAGAAAAACCAGAACGGCAAAGTCAGAATAAGCCAGGGTCTTACTCTGCCCCAACGGGTTCTTGTTCTGTCAATCAGCGGGCCGGAAATCGCATTGTCAAAGGTATCCATAACTCCGCAGACCGCGCTCGAAAAGCTGAGAATAGAGGGTTTAGCTCCGAGGAATGTTGTCTGGAAGAAAAACAGGTTTGTTCCGTTGAAGGTCTCCCAGTTTTTATCGCCGAAGCCGGATAAAATATATGCTGCATAGTGTTTGGGGGTGAGATAAAGCTTGTTTTGCTGATCAAGCTGCCGCCTTACCGCCTCGTCATCCGCAACAGGCATTGGTACTTTCTTTTTATCCTCCGCCATTACTTCACCTTCCTTAAGGTGAATGGAATAATACGAACCGTGATTTTCACGGGCATATTTTCGTTCACCCTTCGTTAAAATACTCGCAAATCCACAAAGGATTTGCTGTGTTTTGTGCCTTGGTTGACCAAAAATCTGCTCCGTGAAAATTCTTAGACCCGAAAGCGAAGAATTTTCAGACGATTTTTGGTTGTTGAGGTTGCAGGAAGGCTGACGCCTTTCAATGCCGAAACTCCGAAAAGCGGCGAAAAGACTCGCTTTCGGGCAGGTTCGGATTTCTCCATTCACCTTAAAGATTAAATAAACCCATATTAGGATTTATTTTATTATACCGCTTCAAAAAAATCAAGCACATTTAAGAAAAAAGGCGGACACTTTTTACCTTTTATGTCAGAAAAAGTGCTTTTAAAAGCAGCAATCATTCCCGATTTGGCTTTTAAAGCGATATCACATCGCTCGTCAGCGGCTTTTCGGTGCAGGTTTTCCAAAAGCTGTTTGCATATATTTCAACCGTATAATTTTCTCCTTCATCAAGTCCGCTGAAAGAAACACTCAGGACTTTGGGCATATCGTAAAAATAATATTCGCTCCAAACCGTCGAGTTTCTGACTATCGTTCCGTCGGACTTTTTTACATAAACGTTGTAATCATCAACATAATCCTCATCAATTTCGGCACAGTCAAACTCTGCCGTAAATCCTCCGGGTATTATATCGGATATTCTGACACGGGCATTTTCGCCGAAATACGGCGCAATATCGGTTTTATATCTTTTGTCGGTATAAAGAAACGACGAAGGATCCCATGCGCTGTCGATTTTCCAGGTATAGGGGAAGAAATTTGAAGTTATCAGGTCATAGGGATAAATTCTGACCCGATTCCGGGCATCCGCCTCAACAATCAGCATCTGCGCGGCGATATTCGCTCTCGGCGGAACCGTGCCGTAAATCTTATCAAATTCATCAAGCTCAAAATAGCTGAGAGTTCCCGTGCCGAGACTGGTGAAGTGCTTTTGGTGAATGGAGCGCGGGTCATTAATCGGAGCGTGTGAATGACCGGAAAAATCTATGACCTGGGGATAATTCATAAGAATTGCCGTCAGCTCATCCTCGCCCCAATTTATGCTGCCGTAAACCGTGCCCGAAATGTGAGGATGCTGAAAAAAGAAAATCGGCTTTTTGGGCGAAGCCTCTGCGGCTTTTTTAAGCTCGCGCGCCGCCCATTCCTGCTTTGCCTCATCAAAGTGGCAACCTTTTGTACTGGTTATGCTTATAAAATGGTATCCGTTGATTACCTTGTGGGTATCAGGCTCCATTGCGAATATTTCGGAAAATCTTTCAAGCGCCCCCTGTTCGCCGTTGTATCCGTATTCGTGGCTGGCAAGGGATAATGTAATCTCTGTGCCTTCCCTGATATTTTCATCAAGCGTTTTTTTGAAAGCTCTCATCTGCTCGGGAGAACCGTTGTTAGCAAAATCGCCTACAACATAGAGTGCGTCAAGCTTTGAATATTTTTCTCCGTCGCTCAGCTCATAAGCTGTTTTGATTGCCTTTTCCATTCTCTCCCGCTCGGCACTGTGTTCATTTTTATAGTGAACATCGCTGACAACCATAAAACGCAATACCGGTGAAAAATCCTTATCAAATCCCATTTTTTAGCCATTCCTTTCTGAAAGCACAAAATTTAAATATCGTTAAAATCTAAATAAGGGGCTGTTTTAAAAACAGCCCCTTTTTTTAATGTCTGAATCAGCCTGCCATTGAAATGAGCGCGGTTATAACTCTGATAAAGCTGGAAGAAATGCTCTTGATTATAGAGATAAAGTCAATCTTGCCGATCCAATCACTGAAATTGTCCCAGAAGCCTTGCCAATCGAGATCCTGAATCTTTTCCCAAAGGTTCTTGTCCTTTTCGTCTTCCTTGGGCTTATCCTTGGCTTTGATTGAAAGCTCATAAATGCCGTTATTCACAACATTGCCGGCTTTAACCTTAATGTAATATGTTCCTGCAGCAAGAGTTCCCGTGGAAATCTTAGCTTCTGCCTTTTCGGTTGCAACAACATTGTCGGCGATAACCTTGCCGTCCTTATCTGTTGCAAGACCGTCCTGATTTGCGATTGAAACTATCTGCCACTTGCCCTCGTTTGCAGTATCCTGTGACTTGAGGGTTATTTCATAGCCGTAGTTATTTGCAGGAACGGTAAATTTGAAGCAGTCAATATCGCCCTTATCAAAAACGGAAGCAAGGATTGTGCCGCCGATATTAACGAAGTTTGCGCTGCCGTTGTCATTATTATACTCCATCTCAGACTTGTCGTTTGCAAAATAGAAAGCTCTTGTCTGATATGTGCCCGTGCTGCCGCCGTTGCCTGCAATCTTAATAAGATATGTGCCTGCGTTTACACCGACGCCGGGGCTCATCTTGGAAGCTTCGTTTTCATTAACGGCGATAGTGCCGAGAGCCTTCTCAACAGCCTCGCCCTTATCAACATAGGAAAGGAGAGTTGCGCTGTAGTTGCCTCTTACTGCGGAGCCGTTGTAGATATAGAAGTAAACAATGCCGGGACCGGGAACGGTGATTGAATAATAGTCAACATCGTTCTCTGAAATGTAACCGGTGTAAACCTTGGGGCTGCCGCTGGCTGAAAGCTGCATGGCGTTAGCCTTTGCCGCCGTGTTGTTATCCTCCGTCTCGCTGAGAGCCGCGGAATCAAGTGATGCGGTCAGCTCATAATTATAGCCGAGTGCATTGTCAAAAATATTGCCTGCCGTAATCTCAACATAATATGTTTCGGCGGAAGCTCCGAAAGCATCGGAAGAAGATTTGGTATCCGTTGCTTTTGAAGTGAACTGTGTTATCTTGTTGCCGTTGGCATCAAGAATTTTTACGGTCAGAACGGTTGATGTGGGGTCTGCGCCAGCGATTGCATTGTGAGCAACCGAAACTGTTACAAGACCTGCCTTTTCAACCTTAAACGAGTAATAATCTACATCGTCTATTTTTGAAAGAGCGCCTTTAACGGTATCTTTAATCTCGAATGATACCGCGGTAGCCGTTGTGCCGTTGTCTTCCTTTTCGGTAACTTCCGCGGCGGAAGCAGCGAACATACAGCTCATGACAACAAGCATTGCCATGACGATTGATAAAACTGACTTTGCTTTTTTCATTCTTTTGTCCTCCTGTTTTCATCAAAATATTATTGATACTAGCATTCTAACACACTTTCATACAATTGTCAAACCGAAAAAAGCAGTAAAATTATTAATATTTGGTAAACAAAATATTAATTACCATTAGAAAATAAAATTAACCGCCGATTTGCAACATAATTTTTTGAAGCTTTCGCAAAAAAGCAAGCCGCTCTGCACAAAGCAAAGCGGCTTGAAATTCGGTTTACAGGCGCGGATTAATACATTCCGCCGCCCTGTGCGGCAGCCATAGCTGCGGCGTTTGCCGCGTCGGCAGCCGGGTCGGGCTTATCGGTTACGAGGCTCTCGGTGGTAAGAACCATTGAAGCAACCGAAGCTGCGTTCTGCAATGCGGAACGGGTAACCTTTGTGGGGTCAAGGATACCTGCCGAAGCCATATCACAGTATTCATCCTTTGCGAAATCATAGCCGTAGCCAATCTTTCCGCTCTCAAGGATTGCGTTGATGATGATTGAGCCTTCAAGACCTGCGTTGGCAGCAATCTGGCGAACGGGCTCTTCAAGAGCTTTAAGAACAATCTTGATGCCTGTCTTTTCGTCAGCATCCTCAGCCGTGTCAAGCAGAGCCTTAACGCTGCTCAGAGAGTTAAGCAGAGCAACGCCGCCGCCTGCAACGCAGCCTTCCTCAACGGCAGCCTTTGTTGCGGCAAGTGCATCCTCAATGCGGAGCTTCTTCTCCTTCATCTCGGTTTCGGTTGCAGCTCCTACCTTAATAACGGCAACGCCGCCCGAAAGCTTTGCAAGTCTTTCCTGAAGCTTCTCTCTGTCAAAATCAGAGGTGGTGTTCTCTATCTGCATCTTGATCTGTGCAACTCTTGAGGAAATTTCTTCCTTTGTGCCTGCGCCGTCAACGATGATTGTGTTTTCCTTTGTTACCTTAACCTGACGGGCTTTACCGAGCTGTGCAAGCTGGGTATCCTTAAGCTCAAGACCAAGCTCTGAGGTGATAACTTCGCCGCCGGTAAGAATGGCGATATCCTGAAGCATTTCTTTTCTTCTGTCGCCGAAGCCGGGAGCCTTAACGCAAACGCAGGTGAATACGCCGCGAAGCTTATTAACAAGAATTGTTGAAAGAGCCTCGCCCTCAACATCCTCGGCAATAATAATCAGCTTGCCGCCTGCGTGCATAACCTGCTCGAGCAGAGGCAGAATTTCCTGAATGTTGGAAATCTTCTTGTCTGTGATAAGGATGAGAGCGTCATCGATAACAGCTTCCATCTTGTCGGTATCGGTTACCATATAAGGTGAAATGTATCCTCTGTCAAACTGCATACCTTCAACAACCTCGGACTCGGTAACGGCAATCTTTGACTCCTCAACGGTGATAACGCCGTCGGCAGTTACCTTTTCCATTGCGTCGGCGATGAATTTACCGACTTCCTCGTCACCCGAAGAAATTGTCGCTATTCTTGCAATATCGTCTGAGCTTGAAACGGGCTTTGAATTCTTCTTGACCGCTGCAACGGCTGCGTCAACAGCCTTTGCCATACCCTTCTTAACAACCATGGGGTTTGCGCCTGCGGCAACATTCTTCATGCCCTCTCTGATAAGAGCCTGAGCAAGCAGGGTAGCCGTTGTTGTGCCGTCGCCTGCAACATCGTTTGTTTTTGTGGAAACTTCCTTAACAAGCTGAGCGCCCATATTCTCAAAAGCGTCCTCAAGCTCGATTTCCTTAGCGATTGTTACGCCGTCGTTTGTGATGAGGGGTGCGCCGTATTTCTTATCGAGAACAACATTTCTGCCCTTGGGGCCGAGTGTGATTTTAACCGTATTTGCAAGCTTATCAACGCCTGCCTGGAGAGCCTTGCGGGCTTCTTCACCGTAAATAATCTGCTTTGCCATAATAGATTTCCTCCCTTAATTATTCAACTATTGCAAGAATGTCGCTCTGGCGAACAATAGTGTATTCCTCTTTGTTGAGCTTAACCTCTGTGCCGGAATACTTGCCTGTGATTACTCTGTCGCCAACCTTAACATACATCTCAACCTCTTTGCCGTCAACAACGCCGCCGGGTCCGACTGCAACAACCTCTGCAATCTGGGGCTTTTCCTGAGCGGAAGCCGAAAGGATGATGCCGCTGCTTGTTGTTTCTTCAACCTCAACGGACTTAACACCAACTCTGTCAGCAAGTGGTTTAATAGTCATATCTATTACCTCCAAAAAATTATTAACATATTTTAGCACTCGTTAACCCTGAGTGCTAATTCGTATTTTAGCCATTTTGAAATGAAAAATCAAGTGTTTTTTCCAAAGTTTACAATATTGTAATAATTGACAGTAACAAGTGTTCATATTCGGTGCAATTCAGCCCGAAAATGATTAAGATAAAGCGCCGAATATCTTACAATATTGTAACATTAATTGACAACGGGGCGTTTGATTGCTATATTATTATTGAATTATTCCGGCAATCACAAAAACACCGAGGTAATATAATGGAGAAAATAAGAAAGTTTTTAATATCGGATTGGTATGCCGCCCTGCTTTTGGCGGGAGCCTGCGCCGTTATTTTTACGGGCAGCGAGGTTCTCGGCACAATGCTTTTCGCTCTCGTCATCGGCATAACAATGGCTTTAACCGATGATTTAATGCCTGCGCTTGAAGCGATAATGGTAACCGCTTGCTTTGCCATACGCTGCAAGCACTCATTTGACGACTTTATCAAATTCTGGTGGCTTGCTCCTCCGATAGCCGCTCTTATTATTTTTCATTTTATTTATTACAGAAGTCCGCTGAAAAAAGGAGCCTGTTTTTACGGTATTTTCGCCGCCTCTGCGGCTGTTACTCTCGGCGGTCTTGGCATAATAACCGCCAAGGAGTATTTTAATCCCAACGCTCTCTTTTATGTTTTTCTGCTCGGCTTCGGAATGCTCATAATATATATGTATATGTCGGGCGCGCTCAAAATGCGCGAAGACTATGTGTTTACGGATAAATTTGCAAGGCTGATGACCCTGATTATCATAACGCTTTGCATCTGCATTTTTGAGGAATATCTTAGCCGCCGTGCGGAGCTTCACGGTCAGTTTGACATAATTCCGTTTCAATGGCGCAACAACGCTTCAACTCTGCTTATGCTCGCTATGCCGTTTCCGTTTTATCTCTCCGCCAAAAAATTCGGCCTGTTCTTCGTCGGTATGCTCTCCTATGCCGCTATCCTCTTTTCAGGCTCGCGCGGCGGTATGATTTTCGGTGCGGTTGAGCTTGGCATTTGCTTTGTTGTTATGTTTATTATCGACAAGCGTCACCGCCCCGCCATTGCAATAATCACGGCTTTGTGCCTTTCGGCGGCATTCCTTATGCGGCATTTCCTTTTCGATATGCTCAGCTACACAATAGAGCGGCTGATGAATCCCGCCGAAAACGCTATCAGGCTGGAGCTTATTCCGCGGGGAATTGAAGATTTTAAAGCCAACCCGATTTTCGGCAGAGGGCTCGGATATATGGGCAACAGCGATGTCCACCACAATGCGGAATTCACGCTCTGCTGGTATCATTGCTCGCCCGTTCAGATAATCGGCAGCTTCGGTATCGTCGGCGTTGCGGCATACGGCTTCCTGATTTATCAAAGAATAAGAGTTTTTCTTAAAAACTTTACATTTTTCAATGCTGTCGTTTTTATCTCTTACATAGGGCTTGAAATGATGTCATTCGTAAATCCCGGCATCTTTGCTCCGTTCCCCTATCTGTTCCTTGCAACGATTTATTTTGTGATAATCGAAAGATGCAATAACGAGGACGACAAAAAAGCCCTTTCACAGCTTATTAAAGGTCAATACGGAGGCAAAAAATGAATGTTCTTTCAATTGGCAACAGCTTTTCCGCAAACGCCCATAAATTTTTGCCGCAAATGGCAAAAGCGGCAGACAAGGAGCTGCTTCTCTGCAATTTGTTTATAGCAGGCTGTTCTCTTGAACAGCATTGGAAAAATTGGCGCGAAGAAAACACCGATTACATCTATGAGGTTTATCTCCCCTTTGAAACCGAAATGAACCGCCCCGACGGCGTTGCTCTGCACGAGGCGGTTGAGGATGAGGATTGGGATGTTATCACTCTCCAGCAATGCAGCCCTCTGAGCGGAATTGCCGAAAGCTATTCTCCCTATCTTTCCGAGCTTGCCGAATATTGCAGAATGGTTCAGCCCAATGCCAGAATAATGCTTCATCAAACCTGGGCATATGAAAGCGGCTGTGACCTCCCCGCTTTTGCAAATTACGGCAGAGACCGGCAGGAAATGTACCGCGCGCTGACCGAGGCAAATGTCAACGCCGCTCTTGAGGCGGATATTGATTTGATTATTCCGAGCGGCAGAGCATGGCAGACCGCAAGAGGAACGCTAATCGGCGACAGGCTGACGGCAGACGGATACCACGGCAATGACTTGGGCTGTTACCTTGCAGGCGCGTGCTTTTATGAAATGATTTTCGGTGAAAGCATTTACGATAACGGTTTTGTATTGCCGAATACGGATAAAAGCATAACCGAGCTGCTGAAAATATGCGCCCACACCGCAGTTGAAGAAGGAATTATCAGGAAATGAATTTAAACGCAATATACGAGCGCCTCTCGGAAATAAATGAGATTAAAATAATCGGTAAGGATTTCAGGCTCGGCGACACGGAATGTCACCTTGCGGGGTTTTACCGCAGCGGAAATGTGCTTCACGGCGTACTTCTCACCTACAATGAAACACTCAGAGACCTGAAAGAGCAGGCGGAAATCGAAGCTATGAACAGCTTCGACCTCAACTGCGAGCCTGAACAGACCGTCAGGGAATGTGAAAAGGCTGAAATTCGTTTCATTGAGCCTTCAATTCATATAAAGGAGCTTATCTGCGGCGAAACTACCCTGAAATCGGGCGAAGCACAATGCACTCTGCTCAGCAATGACATCGAAAGTGAAATCATTCTGCTGTCGGAATTTATCCGCGCGGGATGGAGAAGCGAGCGTTTTGAGTATATTTCTTTTGACGATTATTACATCAACGACATCACCTTTGACGGCGAATATGAGCATATCCCTGAAATTGCGGGCGATATAACGCTGTCATTTGCTCCCAAATCGATACGAAGTGTTGCGGAAATACCCGTTTCGCTAAAAATCGGAAACGAGGAAAACAGGCTTGACCTGCCTGACGGCGATTGTATTTATATAAGGGAAACAAAACTTATCGATATGTATGCCGAAATGGAAAAGGTTTTTACACATGAGCGGTTTCGTCAAATTTATTCGTCCGAAGAAATCGAGCGGGAACGCCGAAAATTCGTAAAAGATTTTTCGCCGCTCTGCCCGAAAGGAAAATATTATGCCGCAGTTGAATACGAAGCTGCCGACGGTATCAGCGTTGACATAAAGCTCAAATCCGTGCTTGACGCTCCTCCCGTTCCGAGAAGCTCCTGCATGGCTTTCTTTCTCAAATCAGACCTTGCTCCTTTGCGCGAGGGTATGAAGGTCAAAACGGCGGTTATTGATTTCCCTCTTGACGGCGACACAAGCACGCTTGACGCCGAAATTTTTTCGGTTTTCCGTGTTGAAATAATTAAAGATATGGTTATATAAAAACCGAGCCAAGGCAAATGCTTTGGCTCGGTTTGCTTTTACAGCAACTTAAAAAAGGAGCAGTCTTTCGACTGCTCCCAAAAATTGATTTTTAATTATTCAGCGATATCGATAACAACGCCTGAACCAACGGTTCTGCCGCCTTCACGGATAGCGAAGCGAAGACCTTTTTCAATAGCGATGGGAGTGATAAGCTCAACATCCATATCAACGTTATCGCCGGGCATGCACATCTCAGTTCCCTCGGGAAGTGAGATAACGCCTGTAACGTCGGTAGTTCTGAAATAGAACTGAGGACGATAGTTGTTGAAGAACGGTGTGTGACGGCCGCCCTCATCCTTAGTCAGAACATAAACCTGACCCTTGAACTTGGTGTGGGGATGAATTGAACCGGGCTTTGCAAGAACCTGACCGCGCTCAATCTCTGTTCTCTGAACACCACGAAGGAGTGCGCCGATGTTGTCGCCTGCCTCAGCGTAATCGAGGATCTTGCGGAACATCTCGATACCGGTAACAACTGTCTTTCTCTTCTCATCGGTAAGACCAACGATTTCAACTTCTTCGCCTGTCTTAAGCTGTCCACGCTCAACTCTGCCGGTAGCAACGGTGCCGCGGCCTGTGATGGTGAATACGTCCTCAACGGGCATAAGGAAGGGAAGGTCTGCCTTACGGTCAGGAGTGGGAATGTAGCTGTCAACAGCGTCCATGAGCTCCCAGATGGGTGCAAGCTCAGGAGCGTTTACATCGCCGCCGTCATACTCAAGTGCTTTAAGAGCGGAGCCCTTGATGATGGGAGCTTCCTCATCGAAGCCGTACTCAGCAAGAGTCTCACGGATTTCCATCTCAACAAGCTCAAGGAGCTCGGGATCGTCAACCTGGTCAACCTTGTTCATGAAAACGATGATCTTGGGAACGCCAACCTGACGGGCAAGAAGAAGGTGCTCTTTTGTCTGAGCCATGGGGCCGTCGGTAGCAGCGATAACGAGGATAGCGCCGTCCATCTGAGCAGCGCCGGTGATCATGTTCTTGATGTAGTCAGCATGACCCGGGCAGTCAACGTGTGCATAGTGACGGCTCTCTGTTTCGTACTCAACGTGAGCAGTATTGATTGTAATACCACGCTCTCTCTCTTCGGGAGCCTTATCGATGTTTGCATAATCAACGAATGCTGCGCCGCCCTTCATAGCAAGGGTCTTTGTGATAGCAGCTGTAAGAGTAGTCTTACCGTGGTCAACGTGACCGATTGTACCAATGTTTACATGGGGCTTGGTGCGTTCAAAATGTGCTTTTGCCATTGTGTTTTTCCTCCCTTTTAATTAAGCAAGTTATATCCATGCAGTCGCATGGTTACATTTTAACAAGTAAAGGCTTAAATTTCAAGCCTTTTTTAAAAATTAACAAAACAAATTATCTTTCGCTGACAATTTTCTCGGCGATTGACTTGGGAACCTCAGTATAATGGCTGGGCTCCATAACATACTGACCTCTGCCCTGAGTTTTTGAGCGCAGTGCGGTAGCATAGCCGAACATATTTGAAAGCGGGATAAATGCGTTAATCTGGATAGCTCCGGTTCTTGCCTCTGTGCCCTGAATCATACCGCGGCGAGCATTGATATCGCCGATAACATCGCCCATATATTCATCGGGAACGATAACGGATGTTTTCATAATGGGCTCCATAAGAACGGGTCCTGCCTTCTTCATAGCATCCTTGAAAGCCATTGAAGCGGCAATCTTGAACGCCATTTCAGAGGAGTCAACCTCGTGATAAGAACCGTCGTAAAGAGTAACCTTTACATCAACAACATTGAAGCCTGCGAGAACACCGGAGAGCATAGCTCCCTTGATACCCGCTTCGATGGCGTTGAAATATTCCTTGGGAATTGCGCCGCCGACAATGTTGTTAACAAACTCGAAGCCCTTTTCGGGGTTGGGCTCGATTTTGATTTTAACATGACCGTACTGACCTTTACCGCCTGACTGACGCGAATACTTCGTGTCGGAGTCTGCGGGCTTGGTGATGGTCTCGCGGTAAGCAACCTGAGGCTTGCCGACATTTGCTTCTACTCTGAATTCACGCAACATTCTGTCAACGATGATTTCAAGGTGAAGCTCACCCATACCTGCAATAATGGTCTGACCCGTTTCCTCGTCGGTATAGCACTTGAAGGTGGGGTCTTCCTCCGCGAGCTTTGCAAGAGCAATGCTCATCTTCTCCTGACCTGCTTTGGTCTTGGGCTCGATGGCAACTCTGATAACGGGCTCGGGGAATTCCATTGATTCGAGAATAATGGGATGCTTTGCATCGCAAAGCGTGTCGCCGGTTGTGGTCTGCTTAACGCCTACGCAGGCTGCGATATCGCCTGCATAGCAGCAATCGATATCCTGCCTGTGGTTTGAGTGCATCTGAAGAATTCTTCCCATGCGCTCGTTTGTATCTTTGGTGGAGTTGTAAACCGAGCTGCCGGTTTCAACCTTACCTGAATAAACTCTGAAGAAGCAGAGCTTGCCGACAAAGGGGTCGGTTGCAATCTTGAAAGCGAGAGCTGCAAAAGGCTCATCGTCGGAAGAATGTCTTACCTCTTCCTCATCGGTCTTGGGATTAACGCCCTTGATAGCGGGAACATCCGTGGGAGCGGGCATATAGTCAACAACTGCGTCAAGCAGAAGCTGAACGCCCTTGTTGCGGTAGGAAGTGCCGCAAACAACGGGAACCATATGGTTAGCAAGAGTTGACTTTCTGATGCATGACTTGATTTCGTCAATAGTCAGCTCCTCGCCCTCGAAATACTTCTCAAGCAGAGCGTCATCCTGCTCGGCAACATGCTCGATAAGCTCGTCATGATATTTCTGAGCAAGCTCTTTCATATCATCGGGGATATCGGTTACCGTGATGTCAACGCCGAGGTCATCGTTATAATAGTAGGCTTTCATAATAACAAGGTCAATGATGCCCTTGAAATCAGCTTCAGCGCCTATCGGGAGCTGAATGGGAACCGCATTGCATTTAAGGCGTTCTTTCATCATATCGATAACGCGGTAAAAATCGGCGCCCATAATGTCCATCTTATTAACATAGACCATTCTGGGAACATGGTACTTGTCCGCCTGTCTCCAAACAGTTTCGGACTGGGGCTCAACGCCGCCCTTTGCACAAAGAACCGTAACCGAACCGTCAAGAACTCTAAGTGAACGCTCAACCTCAACAGTGAAGTCAACGTGACCCGGTGTGTCAATGATGTTTATGCGGTGGCCCTTCCAAAAACAGGTGGTAGCAGCAGATGTGATAGTGATACCACGCTCCTGCTCCTGCTCCATCCAGTCCATTGTTGCGGCGCCATCGTGCGTTTCGCCTATTTTATGAGTTTTTCCTGTATAGAACAGGATACGCTCTGTTGTGGTTGTTTTGCCGGCGTCAATGTGCGCCATGATACCAATGTTTCTGGTCATCTCAAGAGATACCTGTCTTGGCATAAAAACCTCCGAATAATTTCAAAATATAGCTTTATTATGCGCAGATTACCATCTGAAATGTGCAAATGCCTTGTTGGCCTCTGCCATCTTGTGAGTATCTTCGCGCTTCTTGAATGCGGAACCTGTTGAGTTAACCGCATCGATGATTTCGTTGGCAAGTCTTTCCTTCATTGTTCTTTCGGAACGCTGACGGCTGTAAAGAGTTATCCAACGCAGACCGAGAGTCTGTCTTCTCTCGGGGCGAACCTCAATGGGAACCTGATAGGTAGCACCGCCGACACGGCGAGCCTTAACCTCAAGCACGGGCATAACATTTTCCATTGCTGCCTCAAAAACCTCAAGGGGTTCTTTGCCTGTTTTTTCTTTGATAATGTCAAAAGCATCGTAAACGATCTTCTGAGCTACACCCTTCTTACCGTCATACATAACATTGTTGATAAGACGGGTGACAAGTTTTGAGTTGTAAAGCGGATCAGGCAAAACTTCACGTTTTGCTGTATTGCCTCTTCTTGGCACTTCGCTTCCCTCCTTCATAATAATGATATCATAGGTACTCGAGTGACAAATTCCCGTGGCGCCAACGCTGAGGCATACTATATCTATATAATATACCCTTACATTGGTCGAAAAGCTTTTGCTTTTTCAGCCTGCAAGAAGATTTGTCTCAAATGATTTGCTGCGGAACTTATTTCTTTGCTGCCTTGGGACGCTTCGCACCGTACTTGGAGCGAGCCTGCATTCTGCCGTTAACGCCCTGGGTATCAAGAGTGCCGCGGATGATGTGGTAACGCACACCGGGAAGGTCCTTAACACGGCCGCCGCGGATAAGAACGACGGAGTGTTCCTGAAGGTTGTGGCCGACGCCGGGGATATAAGCTGAAACCTCGATGCCGTTTGTCAGACGAACTCTGGCAATTTTACGCAGAGCCGAGTTGGGCTTTTTGGGGGTTGCAGTCTTAACAGCGGTGCAAACGCCGCGCTTCTGAGGAGAATCCTGATCCGTAAGAACATTCTTCTTGGAGTTGAGACCCTTCAACAGAGCGGGAGCCTTGGGCTTTCTTTCAAGTGTTTCCCTTCCGTTACGAACAAGCTGATTAAAGGTAGGCAAAACATTCTCTCCTTTCTTTTAAAATTATATCGCGCAGGAATCCGCGCCTTTTGAAAGACGCGGGATTCCGAACACCACAATTTTGTATTTTAACACAAGTAATCTCTGTTTGTCAACACTTTCTACAAAAATCACTCTGCATTTTCGGCAGTATTGCCGAATTTTTCCGTGGGATACACTTCAACATTGTTGTAGCACTTCATGCCTGTGCCCGACGGAAGAAGCTTGCCGATGATAACATTCTCTTTAAGACCGATAAGCGGGTCAACCTTGCCCTTGATAGCGGCATCGGTGAGAACTCTCGTTGTTTCCTGGAATGAAGCCGCGGAAAGGAACGAATCCGTTGCAAGCGAAGCCTTTGTGATACCCATAAGAGTAGGAACGCAGGTTGCAAGCTTGGGCTCTTCGCCGTTTTCTGCCGCCTCTTTCATTATGCGCTCGTTTTCCTCGCGGAATTCGACCTTTTCAACAACAACGCCCGGCAGGAACTTGGACGCGCCGGGATCGGCAATTCTGACCTTTCTCATCATCTGGCGAACGATAACCTCGATATGCTTATCGTTGATATCAACACCCTGCATACGGTAGGTTCTCTGAACCTCTCTGATGAGGTAATCGTGAACTGCTTCAACGCCGAGAATTGCAAGTATATCGTGGGGATTCTGAGCGCCCTCGGTAAGCTGTGCGCCCTTTGAAACGCGCTGACCTTCCTCAACTTTAAGGCGGAAGCCGTAAGGAATGAGGTAGGCTTTTTCTTCGCCGTCGTCAGCAGTAACAACAACATGCTGGCTCTTTTTGATTTCGCGGAAAGAAACAACGCCGTCAATTTCACTCATAATGGCAAGCATCTTGGGCTTGCGGGCTTCAAACAGCTCTTCAATTCTGGGAAGACCGGTCGTGATATCCGACTGGTCGGCTGCGCCGCCGGTGTGGAAGGTTCTCATTGTAAGCTGAGTACCGGGCTCACCGATGGACTGAGCAGCGATAATACCGACTGCTTCGCCTACGGTTACGGGCTCGCCCGTTGCAAGGTTTGCGCCGTAGCACTTGATGCATACGCCGTGCTCAGAGCAGCAGGAAAGGAGAGAACGAATCTTAATCTGCGCTCTTGAACCCTCGGGAATCTCGCCCGAAGCGACCTTCTTATCATGCTCTTTCTGAACGCTTGCCGCAACCTTTTCGGCAACAACATCGTTCATCATCTTATCCTTTGAAGCAAGCAGCTTGCCTGTTTCGGGATCAACATAGTCTTCAAGCAGATATCTGCCGGTAAGTCTTTCGGCAAGACCGACTATCTTTCTGCCGCCGTGCTTGGGGTCGCCGTCGTAGATATCATAAACATTTATACCGTCGGTGCAGTGGCAATCTTCCTCACGGATAATAACATCCTGAGAAACATCAACAAGGCGGCGGGTCAGATAACCCGAGTCGGCGGTACGCAGTGCGGTATCGGCAAGACCTTTACGGGCACCGCGGGAAGAAATGAAGTATTCGAGAATGTTAAGACCTTCACGGTAATTAGCTCTGATGGGAACCTCGATGGTTTTACCTGCCGTGTTTGCGATAAGTCCGCGCATACCGGCAAGCTGACGAAGCTGAGAATCGTTACCGCGGGCGCCGGAGTCAAGCATCATATTGATGGGATTGAATCTCTTGAAGTTCTTTTTAAGCTCGGAAGCAACCTCTTTTGTGCAGTCCTCCCATGCCTTTATAACATCTTCGGCGCGCTCGTCGTTGGTGATGAGACCTCTCTCATAATTCTTTGTTATCTTTGCAACCTTTTCTTCAGCCTGCTCAAGCAATTCTTTCTTCTGCGGCGGAATTGTCGCATCGCAAACGGCAACCGTTATGCCGCTTCGTGTGGAATACTTGTAGCCCTGAGCCTTGATTTTATCAAGGACATCGGCTGCAACGGCTGTGCCGTGAACCTTTATGCAGCGGTCGATAATCTTACCGAGCATCTTCTTGTTGACAAGCACGTCAACCTCGGGAGTGAAAAGATTGTCGGGATTGCTTCTGTCAATGAAGCCGAGATCCTGAGGAACGGGAGTATTAAAGATAACCTTGCCGAGAGTTGTGGTTGCAAGGCGGGTTATGCTCTCGCCGTTAACCTCCTTGGTCATACGAATTCTGATGTTTACATGAAGACCGATATCGCCCTCATCATAAGCCATCATTGCCTCGTCAACGCTGCTGAAGGTCTTATATATATAATGTTTTTCGCCGTTTTCGTCGATGAATTCCTTAGGAGCTCCGGGCTCATAGGGATCATCGGGGTTATAATCGGAATTCTCGGGGTTATTATCGTTAACGATTGTCAGATAATATGAGCCGAGGATCATATCCTGAGTGGGAACGGCAACGGGGCGTCCGTCCGAAGGCTTGAGGAGGTTGTTGGCAGCAAGCATAAGGAAGCGCGCCTCAGCCTGAGCCTCTGCCGAAAGAGGAACATGGACAGCCATCTGGTCGCCGTCGAAGTCGGCGTTGAATGCCGTACAAACAAGGGGATGAAGTCTGATTGCTCTGCCCTCAACGAGAACAGGCTCAAACGCCTGAATACCGAGTCTGTGAAGCGTGGGAGCACGGTTAAGCATAACGGGGTGATCCTTGATAACAACTTCAAGGGCGTCCCAAACTGCGGGATTTGAACGCTCAACCATCTTGCGGGCGGATTTAACATTGCCTGCCGCCTCTGTCTCAACAAGGCGCTTCATAACGAAGGGCTTGAAGAGCTCAAGAGCCATTTCCTTGGGCAGACCGCACTGATAGAGCTTGAGCTCGGGACCGACAACGATAACGGAACGGCCCGAATAGTCAACGCGCTTACCGAGAAGATTCTGTCTGAATCTGCCCTGCTTACCTTTAAGCATATCGGAAAGAGATTTGAGCGCTCTGTTGTTGGGACCCGTTACGGGTCTGCCGCGTCTGCCGTTATCGATAAGGGCGTCAACGGCTTCCTGAAGCATTCTCTTCTCGTTTCTGATAATGATTTCGGGGGAGCCGAGCTCCATAAGCTTTGCAAGGCGGTTATTTCTGTTGATAACGCGCCTGTAAAGGTCATTAAGGTCGGAGGTTGCAAATCTGCCGCCCTCGAGCTGAACCATGGGTCTGATTTCGGGAGGAATTACGGGGATAACATCAAGAATCATCCATTCCGGTCTGTTGCCCGACTGCCTGAAAGCTTCAACAACTTCAAGGCGTTTGAGAGCCTTGGCTCTCTTCTGACCCGAAGCGGATTCCATCTCGGCTTTAAGCTCCTCGGAAAGCTGATCAAGGTCAATCTCGGCAAGCAGCTCTTTGATAGCCTCTGCACCCATACCCGCTCTGAAATCGTCTTCATATCTCAGGCGGTATTCCTCATAATCTTTTTCGTCGAGAGTCTGATATTTTTCAAGCGGCGTGTCGCCGGGGTCGATAACTATGTGCTTTGCAAAATAGAGAACCTTTTCAAGATCTCTGGGCGAGATATCAAGAATAAGACCCATTCTTGAGGGAATACCCTTGAAATACCAGATATGCGAAACGGGGGTTGCAAGCTCGATGTGACCCATTCTCTCGCGGCGAACCTTGGATCTTGTTATCTCAACGCCGCAGCGCTCGCATATCTTGCCCTTATAGCGGATGCGTTTATATTTTCCGCAGTGGCACTCCCAGTCCTTCTGAGGTCCGAAAATCCTTTCGCAGAAAAGACCGTCCTTTTCGGGCTTGAGAGTTCTGTAATTTATTGTTTCCGGCTTCTTGACCTCGCCGTATGACCAAGCTCTTATCTGGTCAGGCGAGGCAAGACCGATTTTTATGGATTCAAATGTAAGATTGCTGTTGGATTCAATGTTTTCCATTAAACGCTGCCCCTTCCGTAAATTACTTTTGGAAAACGGCGATTATTCATAATCGTCCTCCGAGGGTTCAAAATCAAGACCGAAATCGTCAACATCCAAGTCTTCCTGAAGATCGTCGAATGCTTCGTCGTCATCAATATCTCTGATGAAGATATCATTATCCTCACTGTCTTCATCAATCATAAATTCGTCGCTCTGCTCGGCGTCATTTACGCTCTGGAACGCCTTATCGTCGGTAACAAAGCCGACGTCGTCATTGTCGAATGACTGACGGAGATCGATTTCCTCATCGTTTTCATCAAGAACCTTAACATCAAGCGCAAGAGCCTGAAGCTCCTTGATGAGAACCTTGAATGATTCGGGAATACCCGGTGTGGGAACATTTTTGCCCTTAACGATAGCCTCGTAGGTCTTTACTCTGCCTACAACATCGTCGGACTTGACCGTCAGGATTTCCTGAAGGGTGTAAGCCGCGCCGTAAGCTTCAAGAGCCCAAACTTCCATTTCGCCGAAACGCTGACCGCCGAACTGAGCTTTACCGCCCAAAGGCTGCTGAGTAACCAGCGAGTAGGGACCCGTTGAACGGGCATGAATCTTATCGTCAACAAGGTGATGGAGCTTGAGATAATACATTATACCGACGGTTACGGGGTTGTCGAATGTTCTGCCCGTTCTGCCGTCCGTAAGGATTGTTTTGCCGTCAAGTCTGAGCTGAGGAACGGTTGAGGGGTCAAACTCCTCGCCCTTTTCAAGCGCTCTCTTTTCCGCTTCTTCCATTGCTACACGGTTTGCTTCCTTGAAAGCTTCGGTAATATCATCTTCATGCGCGCCGTCGAAAACGGGCGTCATAACATTGATGCCGAGAGCTCTTGCGGCAAAGCCGAGGTGAACCTCAAGAACCTGACCGATATTCATTCGGGAGGGAACGCCCAGAGGATTAAGAACTATATCAAGCGGTGTGCCGTCGGGCAGGAAGGGCATATCCTCCTGCGGAAGAATTCTTGAAACAACGCCCTTGTTTCCGT
>JAEDGK010000133.1 GCA_016297555.1 Clostridiaceae bacterium | reverse complement strand
CATGCGAGACGGCAATTATTGTTCCGTCAAAATCGGCAAGCGCGGCTTCAAGCACCTCTCTTGACGGAATGTCAAGGTGGTTGGTCGGCTCGTCAAGCAGGAGCACATTTGCGCCTGAAAGCATCAGCTTTAAAAGGCAGAGCTTGGCTTTTTCGCCGCCGCTCAGGTTGTCAACATTTTTAAAAACATCGTCGCCCCTGAAAAGAAACAGCGCAAGATAGCCGCGAACCGTTGTTTCCGTAAAAGAACGGTGTTCGTCCCATATCTCGTCAATAACGGTTTTTCCGCCGCGCAGGCTTTCAAGGCTCTGGTCGAAATAACCGATTTTTACATTTGCGCCGAATGTGAAGCTGCCGCTGTCGGCAGCTTGACGGCGGGTCAGAATTCGCAGAAGCGTTGTTTTGCCGCAGCCGTTTGTGCCGAGCACAAAAACGCGCTCGTTCTTGAAAACCTGCATATCGGCGTTTTCAAAAAGCCTTTTTGTGCCGAAGGATTTTGAAAGCCCCGTAACAGATAAAACATCGTTTCCCGTTTCGCAAACGGGTTTGAATTCCATACGCATTTTTGAAAGGGGAGGGTCGGGCACAACAAGCTCCGCCTTTTTCTTTTCGAGCATTTTGCGTTTGCTCTCGGCGGTAATAAAATTGCGTTCGCGTGCGAATGAACGCTGCTGCTCGATTATGCCCTCAATGCGGCGAATTTCGTCCATCTGATTTTCATATTGCCTGCGCTCGCTTTCAAGCTGCTCCTCGCGCAGTTTGATATAGGTTGAATAGTTTCCTTTTGCGCTGCGGCATTTGCCGTGGGAAAGCTCAACGGTTTTATTGGTTATTTTATCAAGAAAATATCTGTCGTGCGAAATTACAATAACCGTTCCTCTGAAAGAAAGCAGAAAGCTTTCAAGCCATTCCGTGCCTGCAATGTCGAGATGATTGGTCGGTTCGTCAAGCAAAAGCACATCCGAGCCGCTTAGCAGCAGCTTGCACATACTCAGCTTTGAACGCTGACCGCCGCTCAGCTTTTCGCAGGTGAGAGAAAAATCGTTTTCGGAAAAACCGAGACCGAGCAGAGCGGAGCGGGTGCGGCTTTTATATGTCATGCCGTCGCTCGCCTGAAACAGCTCGTTGAGCCTGTTTTGCTCGTCGATAAGCTCGGAGTAGGAGCCGTCATGCAAATCTATTCTTGCGGAAATCTCCTCGATTTTTCGCTCGATTTCCATAAGAGGCTTAAAAACGCTGAGCGCTTCATCATAAACCGTTCTGAGAGAGCCTTGGCAGGCGTGCTGCTCAAGATAACCGACCTTTGTTTGCTTGGCAACGAATGCGCCGCCCTCGGTCGGTTCAATTTCGCCCGTTATGACTTTAAAAAGCGTTGTTTTTCCCGTTCCGTTTGCACCGATAAGCCCGACAAAATCGCCTGCGTTTACATCAAACGAAACATTTTCAAAAAGCGTTTTGCCGCCGAAATCCACTTTCAGATTTTGAATACTAACAACTGCCATATTTTTACCTTAAATTCGTGTTTCAATTATTTCCAGCTTTCCGCTGAGCTTATATTCTCCCGTGTTTGCGGGGATGAAAATACTGTCTCCCTTTTGAAGCGAAAGTGTTTCACCGCAGCTTTCAAGAGAGCCGCTGCCCGAAATAACAAGCAGGGAAACAAAGGATTTTTCATCGGAAATCTCGCTTATTTCACCGTCAAAATCCAGCTTGCTGACCTTGAAAAGCGGGCAGTCGGCAAGAAGCGTTCCCTTGCCTCCGTCAAGTGAATTACCTTTACAAAACTCGGGCTGAGAATATTTTTCAAGCTTGGTTACGGCAACGCCGTCCTCAATGTGCAATTCCCTTGGTTTTCCGTCAGTTCCGAGGCGGTTATAATCATAGATACGGTAGGTTGTATTTGAGCTTTCCTGCACTTCCGCAAGTAAAATACCTTTACAGATAGCGTGCATTGTACCCGCTTCAATAAAGAAGAAGTCACCCTTTTTTACCTTAACAAATCCTGCATAATCGGTCAGAGTGTTGCTTTCGATTGCCTGCCTGAACCGTTCGGGGGAGATTTTATCCTTAAAGCCGAGCAAAAGTTGGGCGTCCTCGTCGCAGTCGATGATATACCAACATTCCGTTTTGCTCTGCCCCTTGCCTGTTTTTTCGCAGTATTCCTTTGTGGGATGCACCTGAACCGAAAGATTGTCACGCGCGTCAATAAATTTTATAAGTATCGGGAAGTCGCTGAATTTTTTTGCGTTTGTGCCGCATATCTCGGGGTTTGCATCAACCACCCGAGGCAGAGGGACGCCCGCAAACTCGCCGTTTTCAACCGTGCTTGCGCCCGCCTCGTGGCATGAGAGCATCCAGCCCTCTGCGGCATTTTTCTTTTCGGTCTTTACATTGTATTCTTCAATCAGCTTTCTGCCGCCCCAGATTGTTTCGGAAACATAGGGGATAAGTTTCATGGGATAGGGTTTCATAATATATCACTCCAAGTTTTTTAACTTCTGCTGTATTATTCTATCATATTTGTCCAACAATTTCTATACAATATTTGAGGGAGGACTGAAAATATGGAAAAATATTTGAAATCGGCGCGTATTTTTTATTATGAGAAAATTCGCCGCCCCCCGAAGCCTGTTTCCGACAGCCTTTTGCAGCAGATAAGGGACACATCTCAAAGGCTTGAGAGCGCATACAGCCGATTTGAAAATGAGTGCAACGAGGATTTGCTGGATTCAATCATTTATGAAATCCAATCGCTCAAAGCGCTTTACAGATATTTGCTCAAACAGGCAAAGGAAAACGGGCTTGAATGTGCCGAAATATCGGTGTTCGGTCGGGAGGTAATTTGATGAATTTCGGATTTATTGCGGCGGCGGTCATAAGCGGAATTTGCGTTGTATGGTGGGTTATAAAGAGCGAGAGGGGAGCGACAAGCTTTGCCGCGTCGGCGTTTCAGGGCATTGCCGCAATGCTTGCGGTGAATCTCGTGGGGCTGATAAGCGGAGTTACGGTGGCGGTGAATTGGTACACCCTGTCAGCCTGTGCGCTTCTCGGATTGCCCGGAGTTATCGGCACTCTGATGCTGAATTTCATAATGGGCGTTTAACATAATAAAATCTATAACCGAGCATTGTCTCGCCGAAATGATTAAACCAATCGTTTCGGCGAATTTTTTAATTAATACACATATGGCACAAAATAATTTTGTGACAATATGTCACAAAAAGTCGTCGACAGCTCCAAAATTTTCTGATAGAAATAGAAATGAAGAAGTGAAATAAAAAAATATGATTTTGCTTTATTGGTTGATCAAGATGAATTGTCCGAGTGGGAGGCGTAAATATAGAAAACTGATCCTGATGAAACCAAAAAAATGACAATGGTTTTGTTTATTCAGCGTTTCAATATTTCCCGTGAAGATTTTGACAGAACAAATCTTTCGCTTGCAAAAGATTTTGTGGAAATGGAAGAAAAGTCCACGATGAAGCCGCAGGATTACTAAAATCAACAGCCGTATGAAATCTATAATTCGGATATAATCTACACCTTTGATGATGAAATCATCAACGAATATTATTTGACTCCGGATTATCCGTTTTGTTTTGACGATGAATATGCGCTCAAAAACGGCACATACGAAACCCGCACAACGGATTGGATTGATGTAGAGCAAATGGAAGCGGAAATCAACGCAAAATACGGAACTCAGGAAACCACAGCAGTAACTGAAAAAACGGCAGAATAAACCGAACCAATCGGGCAGGCTGTTTAATACCAAAGAGGCGATTTTTCTTTTTCAGACGCATTATCAATAAATTTAACCATATTTTCACCCTGAATAACGCTGTATTTAAGCATAAAGCTTCGGCAAACCAAATTATAAAATAATTTTAAAAATTTATCAATAAAAATGTTGACTTTTTCATTTAATTGTGTATAATATATATCCGTAGCCCATATGCGAGTTACATTGGGGAATAGTGTAACGGTAGCACGACAGACTCTGACTCTGTTTGTTGGGGTTCGAATCCCTATTCCCCAGCCAATGCAAAATCCGTTCTCTGTTGAGAGCGGATTTTTGTTTTACAATGTATTTTTATGGTGTATAGTTTTTTTAACAGCAATAAATATGGTTTTGAGGGGCTTATTTCCGCCCCGTCTGCGTTAAAAATCTT
>JAEDGK010000132.1 GCA_016297555.1 Clostridiaceae bacterium | reverse complement strand
TACCTGTTTCAACAACTTCATCTGTTACAACAAATACGATTTCAAGTATGCAAACAACAATTCCCATTTCTCAACCAACGACTTCACCCCCTGTAACTTTAAATCCAAATCTTATAAAAACGCCAATCAGCAGTTCGTTTACAGGTGAATACACAGAGGCGGTGACCGAATTGAAAAAGGCAGGTTTTACTAATGTTAAAACAAATGTAACCTATGACCTTGGTTCAAGCATTTTCAGTACTGCAATTGCAAAAAGAGTTGTAAAAATTACAATCAATGGTTCGGATAACTTTGAAAAGGATGATGCTTTTGATAAGTCATCTCCTTGCGTAGTCTACTATAGAGATTTAAAATATAATGATCCTAATATAGAATATACTCAGGTTACTGTATCTCAAATGTTAAAAGACCTAGAAGAAAACGGATTAAATGCAGAAAATAAATACTACAATAAATATTATGCAGTTACAGGATACATTTATGCTATAAATGATAGCGGAGAAATACTACTTGAACCTTCTCCTAATTCGTTATCATTTCAAAATGTAAGTTGTACGCCAAAAACAAATGAACAAGAAGAGAAAATAGTAAAATTAAAAAAAGGACAAAAAGTTACCATATATGGTAAAATCATTTTTGTTGATAGCTTCACAGGCTATGCTATGGATATTTACAGACTATAAAAATCCAACATACATTTTCTGAAATGGCATCATAAACTCTTGCTTCAAAAACTATCTTCGTAATTAGTAGAGAAAATCAGGAGATAGCTCGTGAAAAACGGTCAGAAATCTCCAAAGTGCAAAAAAGCAGACACCCAACGGCATCTGCTTTCCTTTGGCGGAGAGTTAGGGATTCGACTCGCGCGCCTGCGGGCGCTTGGTCGCTCGCGGTCACAACGCTCCACCGGAGCGTTGCTCTGTGCCGCTCGTCCTTCGAATCCCTAACATTCTTATTGTAATATTTAAGGAGTAAAGCAACTTTGTTACTTTACCCCTTAAATCTGGCGGAGAGTTAGGGATTCGAACCCTAGGTGAGTTTCCCCACACAGCATTTCGAGTGCTGCACCTTCGACCTCTCGGACAACTCTCCGTATTTATTTAACTGTTTTGCCTCGTTCCGAAAGCAGATTTGGTATTTCGGAACTTTAAGACTAAGATATTTTATCAGATTAAGCCGATTTTGTCAATCGGTTTTTCTCTTTTCATGGGCTTTTTACCGATAAAAATGCGCCCGAGTGCTCCGAAATCTCAATTCTGCTTATAAAAGCTGAAACAGCGACAAAAACTGCTCTGTTTTTCTTGAATAAATCGGCAGGATTTGTTATAATATCAATCAGTTTAATCCGAGGTTAATAAATCAATGCTTTTATTTGAGAGCCGAGAGAAAAAACGGCTTTTGCGTTGGTTTGATACAGGAGGCTGTTATGTCCGATTTTGAAACCCTCAGAAAAGAATATCCCGAATTTTCATATGAAAGCTATTCGGTTGAGCGCGCCGAGCATGAAATTGTTCTGAAATTCAGATTTTCGCTCGGCGAAACGGTGTTTACACCCGTAACCCGCATCAAAACGAATAATCTCAGGCTTGTAAATGCCTTTGACTGTGCGGCGGCGAAGCGGATTGTCTTTTATCTCGGAATGGTGGAGGCGGTCAGTTATTGGAAAGCTGCCTGCGCGCCGAAAGTCCGCGTGCTATGCGGCGCTCTTTCCTATAAAGAAAGCGAGTGGTTCAAAAAGCTGTGGTTCAGCGGTTTGGGCGAATTTTTCTACCGAAACGGGATTGATACGGATTATGAAGACTTTGTTGAAATTGTTTCGCAGGGCAGCCGTGAAAGCATAAGCGGCGGCTTTAACTGCTCCGAAATTAATATTATACCCGTCGGCGGCGGTAAAGACAGCGTTGTTACAACCGAGCTTATGAGCGGCTTTGCCGATAAAAATATGTTTTTCACCGTCAATGACCAGCCTGCAAGAGAGGAATGTGTTTCGGCGGCGGGCTATGATTTGAGCAGAATAATCAGAACCTACCGAACAATAGACCAAAATCTTTTGGAGCTTAACAGGCGAGGATTTCTTAACGGGCACACTCCGTTTTCCGCAATCGTTGCGTTTTTGAGCTATTACTGCGCTTACATAACGGGAGCAAAAAACATAATTCTTTCAAATGAAGCGAGCGCAAACGAGGCGAATGTGGGCGGAACTCAGGTTAATCATCAATATTCAAAGTCATATGAATTTGAAAAGGATTTCAGCGAATTGATGCGCGGAGAATTCGGCGCGGATATCAGATATTTCAGTCTGCTGCGCCCGTTCAGCGAGGTGCAGATAGCCAAAATGTTTGCCTCCTATCCCCGATATCTGAGCGTTTTCAAATCCTGCAACGCGGGCAGCAAGAAAAATATATGGTGCGGCAAATGTGCCAAATGCCTGTTTGTTTTCATTATGCTTCTGCCGTTTGCCGACAGGGCGGCTCTCGAAGCGGCGTTTGGCTGCAATATGCTTGATAAAAAAGAGCTTTCGGAGGATTTCAACGGGCTGTGCGGCTTCTCGGGCGTGAAGCCCTTTGAATGTGTCGGCACGGCGCGCGAGGTCAGAGCGGCTCTTGAGCTTGCTCTGAAAAAATACGGAGGCGAGCCTCTGCCCGTGCTGCTTGAGGAATATAAGCAGCGGCGCACGCCTGTTTCAGATGAAGAGATCAGTTTGCTTTTCAGCGAATTTAACGAAATAAACGGAATACCTGCGGAGTTTGACTCCGCCGTTAGGGGGATGCATAAATATGTTTCAGCAAATGATTGAATATCTGCGCCCTGCTCGGGTGCTGATACTCGGCTTCGGCAGAGAGGGTCGCTCAACTTACAGCATTATCAGGCGGCATTTGCCCGATAAAAAAATAGGCATTGCAGATATGCGCCCGATAGAGCTTGACGACGCCAATGTTACCCTGCATTGCGGAGAAAATTATCTTGACGCTATTGAGCAATATGATATAGTAATCAAAACCCCGGGCATTTCTTTCAGAGATGTTATGGTTCCCAAGGAGACTGAGGTTACCTGCCAGACTGATTTGTTTATGCGCTTTTCAAAGTGCGTGTGCGTCGGAGTTACGGGCACAAAGGGCAAAACCACCACTTCAACCCTGATTTACGGCATGGCGAAGCAGGCGGGCAAAAAGGTTTGCCTTATCGGCAATATGGGCGTGCCCGTGCTTGACAGCCTTGAAAGCGGCGATGCGGATATCGCCGTTGTTGAAATGTCGTCCCATCAGCTTGAATATACAACCGCTTCTCCGCACATAGCCGTGATGACCAATATTTATCCCGAGCATCTTGACCATTACAACGGTTTTTCGGGCTATGTTGCGGCAAAGATGAATATTGTGCGCCATCAGGTCGGCTGCGATTATTTCATCTGCAACGCCGAGCAGGATTTTGACAAATATTTTAACTTCTCGAGAGTTATTCCGACTGTTATTAAGGTCAGCAAAAACGGCGGCAGAGGCGATGAGGATATTATCGCGGCGGCGTCGGCAAACGACAGGCTCAAAGGAATTCACAACAGGCAGAATGTTTGCCTTGCGGCAACGGCGGCGAGATGCCTCGGCATAGGCGAAAGTGATATTCTTGAAGCCGTCAGAAGCTTTGCGGGTATTGAAAACAGAATGGAGCCTATCGGCGAATATTACGGAATTCAATTTTATAATGATTCCATTGCTACCATCCCTCATGCCGTTGAGTGCGCCGTGGATGCGCTTGACAATGTTGAAACTCTGATATTCGGAGGCATGGACAGGGGAATAGATTATTCCGAATTTGAGAAATATCTTGAAACCTGCAAGCTGAGAAACATTATCGGTATGCCCGACACGGGTGTGAATATCTGCAACGCCCTGCTTGAAAGGGGATGCACCAAAAATATCATCATTGCAAAGAATATGGAGGAGGCGGTTGATGCCGCATTCAGATTTACCTCCAAGGGCAAAAGCTGCATAATGTCGCCCGCCGCGTCAAGCTATAATGTGTATAAGGATTTTGAAGAAAAAGGAAAGCATTATAAAGAGCTTGTAAAGGCGTGGAAAGAATAAAATTAAAGGCTGAGCAACCGAAAACGGCGGCTCAGCCTTTTTTATATTGTTTTGCTTCGTCTTTCGTAAATGACGGTGTTTTGCCAGCGCCCGAAGCGGTCTTTTGCAATTCTTTCGCGTTTGCCCACAAGGCGGAAGCCGCATTTTTTATGAAGCCCCACGCTTGCGGCGTTGTTTTCAAATATAACCGAGCAAAGGCTCCAGATTCCCGCCTTTTCGCTTTCTTCGCAAAGGCGCATAGGGTAACGGCGATAATCCGAACCCGTCAAAAATGCAGTATTAAAGCGATATTT
>JAEDGK010000023.1 GCA_016297555.1 Clostridiaceae bacterium | reverse complement strand
ATTAATAAATACGCAGATAAAAGACATAATAACAGCTGATATTTTTAGAATCATGTTTCATTTCTCCCTTTGCATTTTAATTAATTGTATCACCGTGCTTTACCCCTGTCAATAGCTACTTACTTAAGCAAGATAAGAAAAAGCCACTTTCTACAAGGACATTAAAACTTCTTATGGTAAGCCATACGCACCTGATTTTATAACAAGAAAATTCAATAAGATTCTGACAAACAATGAACTTCCCATAATCCGTTTTCACGATTTAAGACACAGTTGCGCAAGCCTTCTGCTCAGCAAGGGATTTACCTTGAAAGATATTCAAGAGTGGCTGGGACATTCAGATATTGAGATAACAGCAAATATCTATACACATCTTGACCAAGAACGCAAAAAAAGTATTATGAGTTCAATCACAATATAAAAAGTTCTACCATTTTTCGAGCAAAATGGTAGAACTAAATTGATAAAGTGGTAGAACTTTGGTAGAACTCGGGGTGATTTTAGTGAAAAACAAGGCAATTTCAAGACAAAAGAAAATCGCTGAAGTCGTTATATATCAACGATTTCAGCGATTGGTCCGAGTGGCGAGACTTGAACTCACGGCCTCTTGACCCCCAGTCAAGCGCGCTCCCAACTGCGCCACACCCGGATATTCGGTTTGCAGACAACCAATCGTTGTCCAGCGAAAGCTATTATATCACAGAAACGGAAAAAGTCAAGATATATTTTAAAAAAACTTAAAAACTTATTTTTATGTCGGATTTTACTTGACAAACCGACGGGCATTGCAATACAATTAAATTTAATGTTTAGTATAACCTTTTTCAGGAGGATAGATATGGGAATGACAATCGGTCAAAAGCTGATAAAGAGCCATCTTGTCAGCGGAGAAATGATACCCGGAACGGAAATCGGTTTAAAAATCGATCAAACCCTCACCCAGGACGCAACGGGAACAATGGCATATCTTGAATTTGAGGCGATGGGTGTTGAAAGAGTACGCACGGAGCTTTCCGTTGCATATATTGACCACAACACGCTTCAGACGGGATTTGAAAACGCCGACGATCACAGATTCATTCAGAGCGTTGCGAAAAAGAGAGGTCTGCTTTTCTCAAAGCCCGGCAACGGCATTTGCCATCAGCTTCATCTTGAGCGTTTCGGCAAGCCGGGCAAAACTCTTATCGGCTCTGACAGCCACACCCCGACGGGCGGCGGCATCGGTATGCTTGCAATCGGCGCGGGCGGTCTTGATGTTGCGGTTGCAATGGGCGGCGGAACTTACTATACAACCATGCCGAAAATGACTCTTGTGCGCCTTTCGGGCAAGCTTTCGCCGTGGGTCGGCGCAAAGGATATTATTCTTGAGGTTCTCAGAATAATGTCGGTCAAAGGCGGCGTCGGCAAAATAATCGAATACGGCGGAGAAGGCGTTAAAACTCTTTCCGTTCCCGAAAGAGCAACAATAACAAATATGGGTGCGGAGCTTGGAGCCACCACCTCCGTTTTCCCCTCCGATGAAATAACAAAGGCGTTTCTTAAAGCGCAGGGGCGCGAGGACGATTGGTCGGAGCTTCTGCCCGACGCAGACGCGGAATATGACGAAATCATCGATATTAACCTTTCGGAGCTTGTTCCCATGGCGGCTATGCCCCATATGCCCGACAATGTTAAGACGGTTGAGGAAATCGGAAACATTGAAATCAGCCAGGTCTGCATCGGCTCATGCACAAACTCATCTCTGCTCGACCTGCTTAAAGTTGCCGCAATACTCAAGGGCAAAAAGGTTGCTCCGAATGTCAGCCTGACTATCTCGCCCGGCTCAATGCAGGTTCTCAATATGCTCTCGCTCAACGGCGCGCTGTCGGATATTCTCGGCGCAGGCGCAAGGCTGCTTGAATGTGCGTGCGGTCCCTGCATCGGTATGGGTCAGTCGCCGCAGTCAAAGGGCGTTTCACTCAGAACCTTTAACAGAAACTTTGAGGGTCGCTCCGGCACGGCGGACGCGGGAATTTACCTTGTCAGCCCCGAGGTTGCCGCCGCTTCGGCGATAACGGGCGTACTCACAGACCCGAGAACTCTCGGCGAAATGCCCGAAATCAAGCTCCCCGAGAGATTTATAATCAACGACAATATGATTGAAAAGCCCGCTGACGCAAATGATGCGGACGCGGTTGAAATCAAATACGGTCCGAACATCAAGCCATTCCCCACAAGCACAGAGCTGCCCGAGAGCATTGAAGCTCCCGCCATTCTCAAGGTCGGCGACAACATCACCACCGACCACATTATGCCTGCGGGCGCAAAAATCCTCCCCTACCGCTCAAATATCCCCTACCTTTCAAACTTCTGCTTCAAGCAGTGCGATGAAAAGTTTGCAGAGCGCTGCAAGGCGGCCGGCAAGGGCTTCATTATAGGCGGAGCGAATTACGGTCAGGGCTCTTCAAGAGAGCACGCCGCGCTTGTTCCCCTCTATCTCGGCATCAAGGCTGTTATCGCAAAATCCTTTGCAAGAATTCATTGCGCCAACCTTATCAATGCGGGAATAATGCCCTTTACCTTTGCCAATCCCGACGATTATGACAAAATCGACACGGACGATACGCTGGCTCTGCCCGACATTCGCCGCAGAATAGAAAACGGAGAAGCGGTTGTGCTTGAAAACCTCACCAAGGGTGAAAAATACGAGCTTGCCTATGACTATTCGGAAAGACAAACCGCAATGATTCTTGACGGCGGACTGCTTAACTACACCAAGAAATCAGGTAAATAAGACTTCGGCGGGAGCAAGCCCCCGCCCTACTCTGAATACAACATAGGGTAACGGTAATAATCCGAACCCGTCAAAAATGCAGTATTAAAGCGATATTTGTCGCTTTCGCTGTTGCCTTGCGTCAGCAAGGCTGCCATCTCAAGACAACAAATCTCATCTTTACTCCAAGCATTTTTGATGCTTTGCAGTTTATCGTGTGCAGATTTGGTCTTAATCGAGGCATAAAACGCAGTTAATCCTTTCGGATTAACGAGTATTTTAACGAAGAGTAAGGGCAAATCCGCCACGAGAAACCGTGGTTCGGATTGTCGCCGTTACCCTAAATAAACAAGGAGTAATAAACATGACAGAACAACAGATTAAAGCCGCTCTTGATAAATTTGAAGCCCTCATCAGAGAGCAGGATGCAAGAAGCGAAGCAATAAAGCAGCAGGGCGATTTTATCGACTATTCAAAGCTTGATACGCTGACCATCGGCGTTTGCGGCGGCGACGGCATCGGCCCGATCATTACTAACGAAGCGGCAAGAGTTCTCAAATTTCTGCTCAAAGAAGATGTTGACGCAGGCAAAATCGAATTCAAAACCATTGACGGTCTGACGATTGAAAACCGTGTTGCAGTCAACAAGGCTATTCCCGACGATGTGCTTGAAGAGCTGAAAAAATGCCCCGTTATCCTCAAAGGTCCCACAACCACCCCGCAGGCGGGCGACCCGTGGCCGAACATCGAGAGCGCAAATGTTGCCATGAGAAAGGCTCTCGACCTTTTCTGCAACCTTCGCCCCGTTAAGGTTCCCGAGGAGGGAATTGACTGGACCTTCTTCAGAGAAAACACCGAGGGTGCTTACGCCGTTGGCTCAAAGGGCGTTAATGTTACCGACGACCTTGCAATGGATTTCGTCGTTACCACCACAGAGGGCACTCAGCGAATCGCAAGACTTGCCTATGACTATGCAAGGCGAAACCACAAGGACAGAGTTTCGATTATCCAGAAAGCAAATGTTATCAAGACAACCGACGGCAAGTTCCTCAATCTCTGCAAAGAGGTTGGCAAGGAATATCCCGAAATCACAACAGACGAGTGGTATATCGACATCACAACCGCAAAGCTCATTGACAAAAAGAGGCGCACCGATTTCAAGGTCTTCGTTCTTCCCAACCTTTACGGCGACATAATCACGGACGAAGCCGCGGAATTTCAGGGCGGCGTAGGAACGGCGGGCAGCGCAAACATCGGCAAGAAATATGCCATGTTTGAGGCTATCCACGGCTCCGCTCCCAGAATGATAAGAGAGGGCAGAGGTCAGTATGCTGACCCGTGCTCAATGCTCCGCGCGGCGGTTATGCTTCTCTCCCACATCGGCAAGCAGACCGAAGCAGACAAGCTTGAGAGAGCACTTGACATTTGTATGTATGAAGAAAAGAAGCTCAAAATCACAGGCAGAGCGGACGGCGCAACCTGCGAGGACTTCGGCAACTATGTAATGGAAACCCTGACAACTCTTTAATGAAAAATCAGCCCCCGAAAAGGAAAAATCCTCTTCGGGGGCGTTTTTTGATTATCTGTTTATTATCGGCGTAATAACGGGCTTGCCCTCACGGTCAAGCAGAGGAGTCATTCCTCCTGCGTTGCCGCTCGTATGAAAAACATAGTTTACGCCCGTTTCTTTATCAACCCATATTTCGGTAATATTAAGCGCGCCCTGAGAATAGGTTTTTTCAAATCTTTCATCCTTTGACATCGGCGTTCTCCTTTTCTTTTATGAGCTTTGCTCTGATTACTTTATCGTTTTTCTTAACGAAGAAGGCGGGAATGAAGCAGAATGCGACTACAACCGCGCCTGCAAGGAAAAGCTCGGGCGGATAAAGAATGGTTCCGTCCGCCGTTCTCATATCGACGCTGTTAATAGTGACCTGAGCAACCGCAGGACCTATCAGCATAGGAATAAGCACAAACAAAAACATTCTCATTCCCTGGAACGAGCCCTCCATTCCGTGGGGAATATAATCACGGAAAGCAGCGAGGAACAAACCCGCCATAACAAGAGAAGCTCCCATTACGGCAATGCCGCCGACAATTATTATAGGCATCATTTTGGACTCATCGCCGAGCACAAATTTAAGGCAATATATAATTATTCCGCCGATGATATTCACTATTATGGTGGGATAATAGAATTTTTCTTTGCCGTATTTATCCATAAGACTGCCGACGAGCACCGAAATCACCGCCGCTGAAAGCACAATTACTATCAGGGGTATAACATAGTCGGTTATGCCGAGGGTTTTTTCAACAAAATTTATCAGATAAGCCTGATAAACCTGAATTGACGCACCCGAAAACATACTGCCGAGCAGGCAGACATAGAGCATTTTATTCTCTTTGATTACCGAAGGCTTAAAGCTGTAAAAAACATTGCTCCAATAGCCTGCCGTATCCGCTTTTTTAACTCCCGGGGCGTCCTTGAGCATAAACAGACCGAGAATGCCTCCGACAATGGGGATAGCACCGAGTATTATGAAAAATTCTCCCCAATGCTCATTGCTGCTCGTCAAAGAATCCAAACCGACGAAAACAATGCCCATTGAAACCACGGGCATTATTGCGAGCGCAATATCTATTTTGCCCCTGTTCGTTGTGTCGGAAATATCGGTTACCCATGTGTTAAACGCGGCGTCGTTGGCGGTTGCGCCGATATATGACATAACGCAGTCCATAGCAACTACAAGGGCAACCATTTTAAGCTTTGCGTCGGGTGAAAAATCAGCGGGAATAAATGCAAAAGCCATTGTGGATATGCCCCAAAGAATATATCCCCAGCAGATAATAACCTTGCGCTTGCCGAGCCTGTCGCACAGCGCTCCGCCGATAACCGTGGCAAGCGTTGCGGCGATTGCGGAAAAGGCAACCATAAGAGTTGTGGCATAAGCCTCGGATTCAATGCTGTTTTGCATAAATTTTGCAAAATACATATTTTCGACTATCCACGCTATCTGACCGATAAGTCCGAAAAGAATAACGGAAAACCAAAGCTTAAAGCCGAGCTTTGTTGTTTTTACCGCGTTATTTTTCATCACAATCCCTCCAAAATGTTATCTGTTAAGAGTATCTGCACTTATCGGTTCAAGATAAGCAGAGCTGCCCGAACCCCTTTGCCTGAAAATCTGAGCCTCGGTGGGCTGATACATTTCTAGCACGCCTTTTTTGCCTCCGTCGATAATAACCTCAAGCTGAGAAATTGCGGGAATAACGAGCGGAACCAAAAAATCACCCGAAACTGAATTCCAGATTGAGAATGCAAAGAAAGCACAGTTAAAATAAAAACCCCAATAGTTTACATATCCGGCTATGCTTTTGCTGAGGGAGTCAAGCTCCTTCTGCGTCAGCTCCTTTGTAATGCTCCAATGGTTCGCAGAATTGTTGTCGCGGTTTTCGCGGTAAGCTTCGAGGTTATAATAAATTCCAAAGCCGTCGGAAACCGAAAATGAAAACGAGCCGATTGAAACTCCCTGACCGACGGGCAAATCATAAAGACCGACCCGCTGAACCTTGTCTGAAAGGTTTTCAACATATATCCATGTGTGCCCCGAAATCGGAAAAACATATATGCAGGAGCAAACGGAAACTGTAGCAACAATTTCATCTTCTCCGCCGCTCTCGGGAATTACCGTTTCTTCCGACACGGTTTCCTGAATTTCTTCCGTCGGCTCGGCCGCCGATGCCGAGCACGAGAATGTCAGCAATATTGCTGCCGCCGTTAAAAATGCCGTCAGCTTTTTTAACCTTGTTTTCATACCAAACTCCTCCGTAGGGTAACGGTAATAATCGCCGTTACCCTATCAAAAATATATTATTTTTTCTTGAAAAATGAGCCTGCTATTCCCGCCGCTGCTGCCGCTGCCGTGCCTGCCAGAACGGCGGCTTTTTGCTTTTCTTTTTCGTCCGCATCCCAAAAATAGCGGAGCTTTGCCGCCGCTCCCCTGCCGCAGAGATCGGCATAATTAAAGAAATATGTTGTGTAATCAGCGGGGTCTCTTGCATCGAATTCAAACACGCGCACTCCGCGGCTGTCGTCGCCGTAGCAGCGGAAAGAGGCGCACGAGGTCTGAACAAATTCAATTCCCTTGTATTTACCTTCAAAGCAATTCATATGGTCGTGACCCGAAACAATGCCTTTCACATCGCCGAATTGTACGGCGGCGTCAAAAAGCCCGGCATCATCGGCAAGCACGCTCGGATATTCTTTCAGCGTGCCTCGCGCAAGGTCGGGTCTGAGCCTGCACCAGCCGCGCTCGTGAGTATTGACCGCACCGATGTCATTTGCACCGCATTGCTCAACAAGATTTAGAATTGCAGGCAGAGGAATATGAGCAAACATCAGAGACGGAACGGGTGTTCCGCCGTTTTCTTCGGCAAGCTTTGCCGCTGTTTTTTTATACCACGCAACGGTTTCGGGTTTAATTGCCTCAAAGCACTTATCCGCCTTTTTGTCATACCACGCGCTGTCGAGCATCCATAAATTGAAAACGGGGCTGTCTCCTTCTGCGGGAAGAACGGGGATATTGTAAGTATCGCAATCAACCGAGCCGTTGCGGTTATTCATCGGCAGGCACATTGAATAGCTGCGGTAAATATCCGCCTGCTCGTCCTTTAAAACCAAATTGCGGTCGTCGTGATTGCCGTAAATCATGGCAAACGGGATTTTTCTTTTTTCAAGCGGCGCACATATGTTGTCAATCGACTCTCGCATAACGCGCATTGTTGCCGCTTTGCCGCCTGCGATTTGGCGGCTTCCGAAGCGGGCGTCAAGCAAGTGATTGCCGAGAATATTGTCGCCCGTAAACAACACAAGGTCAGGCTTTATCATATCATAAGCATTGTCAAGCATTTTTGCCATTGCCTTGCGGATATACTTCATATCCTGAGCGTCGCTGACCTGCATTATTACAAGCCTGCCGCTCGGTCTGAAACGGATTTCGTTTGAATTTTTCATTTTTACCTCTTCTGTTTGAGAAATAATTAAACTGAGCCGCCGTTTTAAGCATAACAGCAATGCAAACGGCAGCCCTTTTTTATTTAAGAATTCTGTATTTTCCGATGAGGGGAAGCTCTTTGGCGTCGCCCCTGACGGCGTTAATAAGCCCCAGAATAAACAAAACAAAGCATACAACATTTATTATTCCGCAAGCGACCCAGCCGATATACGGAATAAACGACAGAACCCAACCGATCAGGTGCAAAATAAGCAGAAGTAAGCCCTGATTTGTGTGAAAACGGGCAAACGGAGAATCCTTGGCCGCAAACAGCGGCACAAGAACAAGTATCCCTATGTAAGCAAGAATTGCCATAAGCCGATTATTATTTATATCGTCAACAGCGTAATCGGAAGTGGTATCGGCAGTGTTAGTCAGTCTGTTAATTGCTTCGTCAACCTTGCTTTCGCGCGCTTCTCCGCCCGTATTTTCGGCAGTGAAGCCCTTCGGCGCCTCATCGGTCGGCTTAATCTCAGCTCCGCAAACGGTGCAGAACTTTGCTGAATCATCAACGGGATTTCCGCAGGATACGCAATACTTCAATGCAATTACTCCTTTCCGATCTGTATGTTTTTATTTGAGAGCCATACGCTTTTCTCTGTCGGCAAGAAAAGCCGATTTTGCGGGAACAACAAAAACAATTCCCTTTTCTACAATTTCAAATGATGTATCGTTAACATATTTTGTCTCGCCGTCAACATTAACAGCGGCAGGCTTATCGCTGTGAATTTTAAGCTTTTTGCCCCTGACGAATTTGGTTATATCCCAATCCAGATGCTCTCCGCGTTTATATTTATTAAGCAGACCCATCAGCTTGATTCTGCTGAGCTTGCTTTCAACGATTATAAAATCAAGAAGTCCGTCATCGGGCTGAGCCTTGGGCGCCGCCATAAAGCCGCCGCCGTACCATCTTGAATTTCCGCCAACGCAGAACAGGCAGTCCTGTGTAAACGGCTCGTTATCGTCAACAGTTACTGTAAACCTATTGTGGAATTTAGTCAGGAGCGCGCAAATGCAGCCGATATAATATGCTCCTTCGCCCGTAACCAAAGGAACTTTTTTTATTTTGCCCTGCATGGCGCAGACCTCTGCATCCATACCCATCGAGCATTGATTGATTGCAATTTCATTGCCGCATTTTATAACATCAAGCTCAACGGGAACGCCGTTAATCTGGTCGTCAAGGACAAGGAATTCTTCCTTTGTTCCGAAAAGGCGGATAAAATCGTTGCCTGAGCCGAGAGGTATAACCGCAACTTGAACATTCTTATAGCCGTAAGCTCCGTTGACAATCTCATAGAGAGTTCCGTCGCCGCCGCAGGCATAGAAGCGAATCTCCTCGCCGCTCTTGGCTCTGTTTTCAACAAATTCTATTCCGTCGCCCTTTTTTTCGGTAACATATATCTCGTAATTGAGCGAATATTTTTTGCAGACCTCTTCAATTTTAGGCTTTATAAAGCCAAGCGCCTTGCCCTGACCTGCCGCAGGATTAATAACAAAAATATGCTTCATTTTGAATTCTCCTCCTGTTTTCGTATCATTTGAAATACATATAAAGCTGACATTTAATCATGCCGTTATAAAGCTTTCTTCTTTTATCGGCTTTTCTGCCGAAAGCCTTTTCAAATTCCTCATCAGGACTGATAACGCTGTAAGACCAGCCTTTCTGTTGCCTGAACACCTTACCCATAGTTTTGTAAATCGCTTCACACTCGGTAATATCAAGCAGGCGCTCTCCGTAAGGCGGATTGCAAATCACCGTTCCCCGCTCGGTTGCAGGCGAAAAATCGGCAATATCCGCGGTTTTAAACGATATTTTATCGGCAACTCCCGCACGCTCTGCGTTGATTTTTGCAATTTCAACCGCTTTTGCGTCAATGTCCGAGCCGAAAGCCGCAAAATCATCGCAGGCATGCACAAGGCTTCTTGCTCTTTCTCTTTCTTCGTTCCAGACATTTCTCGGGATAACTCCGAAACGCTCTGCCGAAAAGCTGCGGTTAATTCCCGGAGCGATATTCGCCGCAAGCATTGCTCCCTCGATAAGAATTGTTCCCGAGCCGCACATCGGGTCGTAAAGCTTGTGATAAGGGCGAAGATGAGACAGGCTGCAAAGCGCGGCGGCAAGCGTTTCCTTTATGGGAGCGTCGTTGGCGTCAAGCCTGTATCCCCTTTTATGCAGACCTGCGCCCGAAGTATCAATCAGGAGCGAAACTCTGTCTTTCATTATTGAAAACTGAATTTGATGAACGGGTCCCGTTTCTTCAAACCATTCAATGTGATATTTTGATTTGAGCCTTTCAACAACAGCCTTTTTGATTATTGCCTGGCAGTCCCTTGTGCTGAAAAGCTCGGAGTTGATTGAATAGCCTTTAACGGGAAAAGCGTCAAGCGAGCCTATCCAATCCTCCCACGGGAGAGCCTTTGTTCCCTGAAACAGTTCTTCAAAGCTGCGCGCTTCAAAAGAGCCGACAAGTATCTGCACTCTCTCGGCAAAGCGCGAGCAGATATTAACGCGCGCGAGCATATTCTCATCGCCGCTGAACAGGACTCTGCCGTTTTCCGCCGCAACATTCTCTGCGCCGAAATCTTTAAGCTCGCCCGCTATCAGGGACTCCATACCGAGCAGACACGGTATAACGAAATTGATTTTCATCAGGTATCTCCCATATAAGAAAAAATAATTTTATCATAAATCAGGCGGGAACCGGATCTATCGATTCCCGCCGACAATTAACTAACCGTTATAAAATCGGGCTGTTTTTTACTCAACCTCAGGAGTTATCAAGCCGTAGCCTCCGTCATTGCGCTTATAAACCACGCTGATGTCGCCGTGCTCCTCATTGAGGAAAACATAAAATCTGTGGTCAAGAAGATTCATCTGAAGAATAGCTTCTTCAACCGACTGGGGTTTCAGGCTGACAGTCTTTTTTCTTACAAGCTCGAATTCGACTTCCTCCGAAACCTGCTCTTCCTCGTCGGCAAGAGCCTCAAAGCTGCCGGCTCGAAGCTTTTTCTCGATTCTCGTCTTGTTCTTTCTGATCTGCCTGATAAGTGTGTCAACACATTTGTCGAGAGCTTCGTTCATATTCTCGGCTCTCTCCTGAGCTCTGAAAATCATACCGTTGTTATTAACGGTGATTTCAACCGTTTGTGATGACTTCTCAACAGTTACCGTTACTTTCGCCTCCACATCGGAGCCGAAAAAGCGCTCAATTTTGGCGAGCTTCTTCTCTGCGTGTTCTCTGAAAGATTCTCTGGGCGAGCACTTGCGGCCTGTAATTGTGATTTTCATACAGTCATCCCCTTTTTATTGCTATTGAAGTATTTAACTTCACTTGCAGTATAGCATATATAACTAAAAAAATAAAGGGTTTTTTAAAAAATTATTATAAAACGCATAAAAAATTCACATTTTAAAGCTCAACGGTTATGTGGCGCGTAACATGACAGCCGACATTTACCGCAACGGGCAGACCCGCAATATGAGTCGGGCGCGCTTCTATTGCAATGCTCAGAGCCGTTGTTTTGCCGCCGAAGCCCTGAGGACCGATGTCAAGAGAATTAACTTTTTCAAGAATCTCTTTTTCCATATCGGCATAAAATTCATCGCAGTTTGGCTCGCTGACGCTTCTGCAAAGAGCTGTTTTGGCAAGCAAAGCGCATTGCTCAAAGGTTCCGCCTATTCCGACGCCGAGAACCATCGGCGGGCATGGATTGCTGCCTGCACGCCTTGCACAATCGACAACATAGTCAATAATATCCTCACGGGTTGCCGACGGAGTAAACATCTTAACGCTGCTCATATTCTCGCTGCCGAAGCCCTTGGGAGCAACCGTCAGTTTAACTCCGCTGCCGTCAACAATCCTTGTGTGGATAACGGCGGGAGTATTGTTGCCCGTGTTCACCCGCCTTAAAGGGTCAGCCACAACGGAGCAGCGCAGATAGCCCTCTGTATATCCTCTTGCAACTCCCTTGTTAACAGCCGCCTCAAAGCTGCCGCCGACGAAATGAACATCCTGACCGATTTCAGCAAAAACAACTGCCATTCCCGTATCCTGACACACGGGAATATCAAGCTCGCGGGCAGCCTGCATATTAGCCTTTAAGGTTTCCATTATGCTTCTCGGCAGTTCCCCGCTCTCGCACTCGGCGCAGCGGCAAATCCTTTCTTCCAAATCGGCGGGCAAAACCTTATTTGCCTTTATGCACATATCACGAACAGCCTGCTCAACAAGCTCAACATTAATTTCACGCATTTTTAACACTCCGTATTCATTAAAATCCGTTTTGACGAATTATTTTCGGAGCCGCAAGCTCCGCATACCAAAAAACGGAGGCAAAGCCCCCGTTTAAAGTTTAAACATTTGCCTTATTATTTTGCGCCTCGGCGTGAATAGCCTGCGCTTCCGCGTTTTGAATCCGCTCTTTTAAGGTCGGTCATCTTTTCATCGCTGACCTGCTTGAAGCGAGCCATCATATCTTCAAAAGACTGCTTTTCGCCCGCCTGAGGAGCCGAGCTTTTTTGCCCGTTCCAAACCGGAGGAGAAGAGCGCCTTTCAGATTTCGGCTTTGCGGGGCGAGCCGCGCGCTGCTCCTTAGGCTGCTCGGTAAGCCTTTTGATTGAAAGACTTATCTTTCCGTCCGGAGAAATTGAAATCACTTTAACTTTGACTTCCTGCCCGACAGAAAGATGCTCTCGGATATCCTTGACATAGTTTGAAGCTACCTCGGAAATATGTATCATTCCCGTTTTGCCGCCTTCAAGCTCCACGAAAGCTCCGAAATCAGTTAAGCCCGTTACTTTTCCGCTGAGAATTGCACCTTCTTCGATTTGCATACAATAAATAAATCCTTCCGTAAAAAAATTAAATCTATAAATCAAACCGAATTTTCGGTTTAAGATGCAGTGGAATCGTAATAAACTCTCTCCTCGGGCTTCGCGTAGCCGTATTGCTCCCTCGCAATGCGCTCAAGATACTCCTCCTGATCGCCGCCGTCAAGTATCATCTGAAGCTCGGCGTTATCGTCAAGCTGCTGCTGATATTGAGTTTTAAGCTCGGCAACAGAATTTTCCTGCGCTTTAACCTTCGCTTGAAGGCTGATTAAGGTTGCAACAAAGTAACACACAAGCGCGCAGAAAAGCACCGCAAGTATGATACTGTGTTTTCTCTTTTTCATTTTAATAGCAGCCATCATTCGCTTCCTTTATTTCTCGAAACACTATTCTTTATAAAGCTATTTAGATTATACACTATTCCCTTATACTTTTGCAAGATAAATTTTGTTTTTTTATCGGTTTTTCTTATTATTTTTTTGCCGCGACGGGCGGAAGAGCCGATTTTGCGGCAAATTTTTCTTGAAATTCTCGAAATCGGCGCAAAAACCGCCGCAAAAAAGCGCCTGACTGCGGATATTACCGCTCCGCTCACCTTTATGGCTATTGCTCCGAAAGAAAAATAATAAATAAGCCAGCCCAAAACCCAGCCGAGCGCGGCATAGATGCGAACCCTGCCGCAATCAACCACCATTATAAAGCAAAACGATGCAAACGCGCACACGGCAAAATAGAGCATATCCATAAAGAATACAAATCCGCGCGAATTTGAGATAATGAGCCTGAGGGTTCTGAAAACATCATAAAGAATTCCGAGCAAAAAGCCGAAGCCGAGCGAATACAGAAAAATCTCTGTTTGCTCCGCAAGCCCCTGAATATAATCCATTTATCTGAAAACGCGGCTGAAAAATCCGCCGCTTTTCGGTGCTTCATCGGAATATACAAGCGCGGATATGTTGCCCTCCACCGTCAGCTCGCCTACTTCAAGGCTCAAACGGTTAATATGCAGGTTGCTCCCTCTTACCGTCAGCTCTCCCAGGTCTGTGAAAACCACGACTGTTTCTTCATCAAAGCTGTCAACATCGGAAACGCCCGAAACGGTCAGCAGGCGTCTGTCTTCAAGCACGGCGTTATGCGGCATTGTTGATAATTTCTTATCTTCCGGCATAAAAAAACCTCCTTTGGCATTTGTAAAAATATATGCTTCCGAAGGCTTGTTTATTCTTTTTTAAGCTATGCCGATTTTAAAGCTGCCTGAACATCAGAGAAGCGTTTTCCTTTGTGGCGTGCTCAGAAACGCTCAGCACCTCGAAGCGGCTTTTATTGGAGCCGAAGGTTATTTCGATTATATCTCCCGGCTTAACCTCATAAGACGCTCTTGCCACCTTGCCGTTAACCGTAACGTGCTTTGCATCGCAGGCATCGTTTGCGACCGTGCGCCTTTTTATTATTCTGGAAACCTTTAAATATTTGTCAAGTCTCACGGAATTTCCTCCTTGAAAGACAAAAAATAACAGGGGCTGCACGGAGCAGCCCCGATACGGAATTATTTTGCAACCTTAGCCTTGAGAGCTGCGCCCGCTTTGAAAGCAGGAACCTTTGTTGCTGCAACCTTGATTGTTTCGCCTGTTCTGGGGTTGCGTGCTTCCTTCTCTGCGCGATCACGAACCTCAAATGTGCCGAAACCGATAAGCTGAACCTTTTCACCCTGTGCAAGAGCATCTGCAACTGCTGCGAAAACAGCGTTAACAGCCTTCTCTGCGCTCTTCTTGTCCATGCCCTCATTCTTTGCAACTGCGTTTACGAGTTCTGTCTTATTCATTTTTCTTACTCCAATCTTTTTGATTTTCTATTTTATGAAATACACAAGGTATCCATATTCACATTATTTCTTTTGCCTTCGCTTCATCCCAAAGCTTATCAAGCTCGCTTATATCCGATGAGCGCATATCAATTCCGCGCTCGGCGGCAAGAGCTTCAACCTGAGTGAACCTTGAAAGGAATTTATCGTTGGCGGCGGTCAGCGCCTCCTCGGCGTCGGATTTAATAAATCTTGAAACATTAACCGCCGAAAACAAAACATCGCCGAGCTCCTCGCTCATATTAGCTTTGTCATTATTTTCTACCGCGCGGCGAAGCTCTCCGATTTCTTCCTCAAGCTTATCAAGCGCGCCGTTTACCTCGCTCCAATCAAAGCCCGCGTCTGCCGCTTTCTTTTGGAGCTTGGTCGCTCTCATAAGAGCGGGCAGCTCTCTCGGAACGCTCTGCATTGCCTGCGTTGTGCTTTTCTGCCCCTTGCTTTTGCGTTTAATGGCGTCCCAATTTGTTAAAACATCGCCGACGCCCGAAACGCTGACATCTCCGAAAACATGGGGATGGCGCTCAATTAGCTTTTTGCACACGCCGTCAGCCACGGTGCTGAAATCAAAGACATTGTTTTCTTTTTCCATCTGCGCGTGAAAGACGACCTGCATAAGCAAATCTCCGAGCTCCTCGCACATAAGCTCCTTATCGTCTTTATTGATAGCCTCGATAACCTCATAGGTTTCTTCAATAAGATTTTTCTTGATGCTTTCGTGCGTTTGCTCCGCGTCCCACGGGCAGCCGCCGGGGGCTCTGAGAATTTCCATAATTCTGATTAAATCGCCGATATCATATTGAGATTTGAACTCAAAATCCGTCATTTGAAACACCCCCAACGGAACACAAATTCTATTTTAACCTAAAAGTCCATATTTTTCAAGCACTTTTGCAATTTTTTCTCCTTTTGGCAGCACAGAAATATCTTCACGGGCAATTCCTTTGATAAGAAGCAGCGAAATTACATAGACAACAGCCGCCAGAGCGATTGAAATAAGCGCAGAAACCGTGCCCATATTCAGTATACTTTCGGAAGTATTAACGGGGAAAATCCTTGTAAGCAAGCCGTTTGCGGCATAAGCCGTAACTCCGCACAGCAGAGCGCAGATAAAGGGCTTAACAAAAACCGAGCTCCAACGAATTTTAACCTTTGATATTCTGAGCAATGAGATAAGATTGCACGCAACAATTACGAGATAAAAAACAACCGTTCCCGCAACCGCTCCGTAAATATTGATTTTGGGATTACCGACCAGAATGAAATTGCAGGTGATTTTGCATATCGCCGCAACAATAACGGATTTAACGGGAATATCCGTTCTGCCGATTGCCTGAAGCATATTGGTGGTGGGGGTTGAGACAGCCATTATCGGAGTTGCAAGACCGTAAACAAAGAGTATCGGAGCAACAACCGAAATCGCATCGGAGCTTGAGCCTCTGCCGTAAATTATCGTTAAAATCGGCTCTGAAAGCGCCGCCATACCTATTCCTGCGGGCAGAGCAATGAGCATACCTATTCTTATAACGGTTTCAACCGTTGACTTGGTTGCCTTTTTATCCTTGACCGCCCAAGCCGCGGCAAGCGCGGGCAGAGCGCTTACGCCGAGCTGAATTGTGATGGTGGGCACAAGATTTTTGAAGTCAAGCGCCATACCGTAAGCTCCCCACAGATAGCTCTTAATCTCGGGCAAATCGTTAAGGTTAAGCCTTGAAAGGCTGACCGCCTCATTAAAAGCGGCGGAATGCATCTGAATAACCGCGCCCAAATCCTTTTCAAGAGCCGATATCAGGCGCGACTGAATAGTCATTGTGTCAACCAAATTCGTTATGTTAAGAACGAGCGCGCTGATAACCATCGGGATGGCTATTTTTATCATATTTTTCGCAAGCACATCCGACGGAGCGGATTTCGGCGAATTGACAAGCTGAACTCGAGTGAAGCCGTCGCCCTTTATCTTGTGGCAGATAACAAGAAACGCCGTGCTTGCAATCGAGCCGACGGTAACGCCCAAAACCGCCGCCGCGGCAGCCCACGGATTTATAACTCCGTTTGCTTCGGCAAGGCTTGTTACCTCATTGCCGAAAACCGTTGCGGAAATATTGCCGCTCGCCTGCATACCCGATTCATATTGATTCAAGCCGACCACGATAACCGTTTTTGCGAGCACAAGCCCGATTATCAGCTTTCCCAAAGCTTCAATGACCTGAGAAATCGCGGTGGGAGCCATATTACGCAGACCCTCATAATAGCCTCTGTAAGCTGACATATAGCAACAGAAGAAAATTGACGGAACAACGCAGAGCACTGCGGGAAGGCTCTTTGAGCCTGCAACAATATGCGTATAAGGATAAGCGGCAAGCAGCAAAACGAGCGAGCCGATAATTCCGACAATTATGAAAATGCGCTTTGAAACTCTGAAAACCATTCTGGCTTCTCTGTAACGGTTAAGCGCAACATTTTCCGCAACCATTCTTGAAACCGCAACGGGCAGACCCGCCATGGAAATGGCAAAAATCGGAGTATAGACCTCATAAGCGGAGTTAAAATATCCTCTGCCCACGCTGCCTATCATATCCGTCAGCGGCATTTTAAACAACGCGCCGATAACCTTTACAAGCACCACTGCAAACATAAGCATCATGGCGCCGTTAAGCACCGACTGTTTCTTTTCAGAACCCAAAAGGCTCACACTCCTTTAATCTCAACCCGTGAACTCGCGCAGCAAAGAATCACGCGGAAGAATTGAATAATCTATTTTTTTGAAAAGACTGAGCTTGTTTTTCAGAAGCTCCGCCTTTTCCGAATATTCTCCTTTTTCAACGCCGTTGAGCAAACTGATTGCTTTTTCGGCAAGAACGCAGGGCTCGCAGGGATGAAACGAATTCAGTTTAATATCCGCAAAGCCCTCATAAGGAAAGAGATATTTATCTTCGCCGCGCATAACGCTGCCCCAGATTTCAAAGGTTCTCTCAACCGTCATCGAGCGGAACTCATAATCCCTTACCATTCTTCTCACAAAGCGCAGATCGCGTTTTGAAAGAAGCACGCTGCCGTCGTTTTCATATACTCTTGAGGAAACGCTGACATATATTTTATAAAGCTTTTCGCTGTCGAGAGTATCCGTAATAATCGGATTGAGCGCGTGAAGCCCCTCAACTATAATTACATCGTTTTCATCGAGCGAAACCGTTCGCGGTTTCTCTTCTCGCTCGCCCGTATTAAAATTAAAAACGGGCAGCTCCGCTCTGCCGCAGTCGGCAAGCTTTCTGAAGCACGAATGAATCAGGTCAATATCAAGAGCCTCTACACATTCATAATCAGGCTCGCCGTTTTCGTCGAGAGGATATCCGACGCTGTGCGGATAATAAAAATCGTCAAGCGAAACCGTGTAGGCTTTTCCTCCCAAAGCTGAAATCTCGGAGGAAATAAGCGATGCCGTGGTTGTTTTTCCCGATGAGCTCGGGCCTGCAAGCATAACTATCTTTTTGCTTGTATCGTCAAAAACCGCCTTTGCCGCGGCGTTAACCTTGCTGTGATAATTTTCCGAGCAGTCAATCAAAAAATCGTGCGGAGCAAGCGCAAGGTTATTTATTCGGCTGTAAGTATAATCGTTTTTTCTGCCGTTCATTCCGTCACACCCTTATAGAATTTATTATGACAAATAAAAGCGCTTTATTCCGTTTTTGCGCTCGGTGATTTTGTCAAATCCGGAAATATATTCATAAGGATATTTATAATTAAAAATGCGTTCAACATTGGTTGTGCCCGGCTCGCAGAGCTTTGTAACTGCGCCCGCTCCAACGGCAAGCACCGTGTGACACTCCTCCATCATAAATACATTATATAAACATTCCTTGCCGCTTTTGCACCAGCCGACATTTTCAAGATTACCCACGCATTTGCTCTGCCTGTACATATAATAAGGCGAATATCCGCCGCCCGTCAGAGCCGACGAAGCGTATTCAAGCATCTCTGCCGCGGCTTTTCCTCCCGAAACTCCCGCGCCCGAGGCATTAAGCTCCGAGGAACGCTTGAGCGCCAGAGTATGAACGGTTATATTTTCGGGCGAAAGCTCCAGAGCGGCGTCAATGCTTTTGCAAAAATCTTCAACGGTTTCTCCGGGCAAGCCCGCGATAAGGTCTGTATTTATGCTGTCAAAGCCGTATGTTTCGGCAAGCCTGTAAGCTTCAACCGCCTGCTCAACGCTGTGATTTCTGCCGATTGCTTCAAGCGTTTTCCGGTTGAAGGTCTGCGGATTGATGCTTATTCTTCCGACCCCGTGAAGCCGCAAAGCGCTCAGCTTTTCGGGAGTTACCGTATCGGGTCTGCCGATTTCAACCGTATATTCGCGCGTCTGCGACAAATCAAACGACTTATCAACCGCGCAAAGCAGAGAGTCAAGCTGCTCGGCGTTGAGAACGCCCGGAGTGCCTCCGCCGAAATAGATGCTTTCAAGCCTCAGCCCGAGCTGTGAAGCGATGTTTCCCGTTATTTCTATTTCTTCCGCAAGCTTTTTAAGATATTCCGGAAGAAGCTTTTTTGCATTTGAATTGGTTATTGAATGTGAAACGAAAGAGCAGTAGCTGCACCTTGTGGGGCAAAAAGGAATTGAAACATAAAGACTGAACGAATCGCTGCGTGACAGAGATATAATCTCTTTCTCCGCAGCCGCAACCGTTTGGGCAAGCCTTGCCTTTTCACCGCTGACAAGCAAATCCTTTGTGAAATAATCGTAAGCCGCCTGCTCGCCCATGCTTTCCGTAAGCCTTATCATCAGCTTTGAGGGTCTTACGCCCGTGAGCACTCCCCACGGCGGCGTATAGCCCGTCAGCTCCGAAAGAGCGGCATAAATCAACTGAGCGGTTTTAAGCTCGCTCTTATCTCGCAGTTCTTCTTCGGGAGCAAGCACCCGTGCTTTGAATGAACGGGATTTGCCGTCAATGCCGGCTTCAACCTCAATGAGATTTCCACCTGAAATCGGAGAACAGCGGGTTACAACGGTTTTTGAATCCTCTCCGTCATCGCCGTAGACTATATTAATTTTTTCGTTTGGGAAATAAACCCTGCAAAGATTTTCACATTCATAATGAAAATCATGCCCGAAAATCCTTAATATCACTTATCTGCCCATCCTTCTGATATATATATTGCGTGTTCTCTCGCTGTCAAGCGTTGTTTCGCGGTTGTGACCCGGCAAAACCCTGTAATCGCCGTCAAGAGAAATCAGCTTCTTTATTGATTTATACATTTCTTCATCGCTTCCGTCTGCAAAATCGGTTCTGCCGACGGTGCGGCAAAAAAGAGTGTCTCCGCTGATAATCGTTCTGTCATTTTCCAAAACAAAGCAAACACTGCCGCTCGTATGACCGGGAGTGTGCATAACCTTTATTTTTTCATCGCCGAGCTGCACGGCATCGCCGTCTTTAAGCAGAATATCGGCATTTACGGGAGTCTGGCTCTTTGGAAAATGACCCTCGCATAGACTTTTAACGGGGTCGGTCAGCTTGTCGGCATCCGCCGAATGAATTGCAACTGCCGCTCCGCTCACCTGCTTAAACCCGTGAACTCCGAGAATATGGTCAAAGTGACCGTGGGTGAGCAGGATATATTTTAAATTGATATCGCCGTGAGAATAAACAAATTTTTCTGCTTCTTTGCTGTACCAACCCGGGTCAATCAGCGCCGAATCTCCCGACTTTTCGTCGATAAGCAAGTAGCAGTTTGCAAATATTTCATGGCCGAGAGGTATAAGCTCAATTCTCATCGATTTGCCTCCGTTTCAGTTTCTCTTATCCCAAATATCCGTGTCCATAATGATGGTTACGGGACCGTCGTTGCTGATTTCAACCGCCATATCTGCGGCAAAAACTCCCGTTTCTACCTTTGAAACACCGTTTTCAAGCAGTTTTGAGCAAAAGAATTCATAAAGGCGATTTGCTTCATCGGGAGCCGCCGAATCCGTAAAGGACGGGCGGTTGCCCTTTTTGATATCGGCACAGAGCGTAAACTGAGATATAACAAGTATTTCTCCGCCTATATCCAAAATGCTTTTATTCATCTTGCAGTTTTCGTCCTCAAACACGCGAAGCTTTGCAATCTTAGCCGCAAGCAGCTCCGCCTGCTCCTCGCCGTCGCCCTGCATAACGCCGAGCAAAACATTAAAGCCTTTACCGATGCTTCCCTTTATTTCGCCGTCAACGCTGACGGAGGATTTTGTTACTCGCTGAACAACTGCTCTCATTTTATCACCGTTATCATTTAATAATTTGTCAAACCATTCTTTATATTCCCGTTCTTTCGATTGTCAAAACTCCGTCGATTTTTCCTATTTTGGCAACCAAAGAATTCAGGTGCTCAACGCCGTTTACGGAAACCGTTACCATAATCGAAGTTCTGCCGTCCTTGGTGTTTCTTGTGCTGATGTCATTAATCATTATTCTCATATTTGCAAGCAGGCTTGAAACATCTGCGAGCAGACCTATTCTGTTAAGGCAGAAAAGCTGAAGAGTACATTTGAAATCTTCTCTTATATCGCTGTCCCAATAAGCGGTGACCCATCTGTCCGGCTCGCCCGCCTTGCTTATATCCTGCGGAACATTGGTGCAGCTTCTCGTATGAATGGAAACGCCGTGACCGCGGGTTATAAAACCTATTATATCGTCACCGGGAAGCGGATTGCAGCAACGGGAAAATTTAATAAGGCAGTTGTCAATGCCTTCAACCACAACGCCCTCGTTGCTCTTTGTGCGCTTTTTGGGCGGAGCTAAAACTATTTCGGGCTTCTCGGTTTTTGACAGCTTGCCGTAATCCTCCTTGATTTTCGGCATAAGCCTCATCAGAGATATTCCGCCGTAGCCGATTGCGGCATAGAAATCGTCAACGCACTTGCAATGCTGCCTTTCGGCAACCTTTTGAATAAATTCGCCGTATTCGCTCTCGGTAAGGCGGATAAAATTGCGCTTGAATTCGCGCTCAACCTGCGCCTTGCCCTCGGCGATATTCTCTTCGCGGCATTCCTTTTTAAACCACTGCCTGATTTTGCTGCGCGCCTGACTTGTTTTGACTATATTCAGCCAATCGCGGCTCGGTCCCTTGCCCTGCTGAGACGAGGTCATAACCTCAACAATCTCGCCCGTTTTTACCTTATAGTCAAGCGGCACTATCTTTCCGTCAACCTTTGCGCCGACCATTTTGTTGCCGACTGCCGAGTGGATTGCATAGGCAAAATCGATAACCGTAGCGCCCGAAGGCAGGCTGAAAACATCGCCCTTGGGAGTGAAAACAAACACTTCTTCGGGAACGAGGTCGCTCTTTATTGTTGAAACAATGTCTTCAACATCCTCAGTTTCGCTCTGATTTTCGAGCAGCTGCCTTATCCATGCAAGGCGCTCCTCAAACTTAGCCGTGCCGCTTATTCCGAGCTTATATTTCCAATGCGCCGCAATACCGTATTCCGCAGTGTGGTACATTTCCCAAGTTCTT
>JAEDGK010000022.1 GCA_016297555.1 Clostridiaceae bacterium | reverse complement strand
AGGGCAAATCTGCCACGAGAAACCGTGGTTCGGATTATTACCGTTACCCTAAGCATAAAGATATCAGGCATAGCGTGCACACAACCGTGCATACTATGCCTGATTTTTGATTATATAATTATACCTTTTCAATCTTGGAGTAGTTAGCCATAATTTTCTTTGTTCCTGCGGCGGTAAAGGCAATTTCAAGCAAGGTGTCATTGCCCATCGGCTTTGCGCTGAGAACAATTCCGTCTCCGTATGTTTTGTGAACCACCGTATCACCTACATTGAAAACCGTGGTGCATTTTTCCGTTGCAGGGAAAGATTGAGCGGAGGATGTGAACCCGCGAGTAACTGAGGGTGAGCTTTTTTTGCTCTGCGAAGGCATATATGAGAAGCGTGAAACAGTTTCACCTGTTACTTCAAGCAAATCATCAGGTATTTCCCTTATGAAGCGGGAGGGTTGATTAAACCTTGTTGAGCCGAAAAGCATTCTCTGCCTTGCACGGGTTAAATATAACTGCTTTTTCGCTCTGGTAACGGCAACATAGGCAAGCCTGCGCTCTTCTTCTATTTCATCATCGCCGCCCGCAGATGACATTTCCGACGGAAAAATCGATTCTTCCAAACCAACAAGAAAAACAACGGGAAATTCAAGACCTTTTGCTGAGTGAACCGTCATTAAAACTACCGTTTCGGATTCTGAATTATAATTGTCAATATCGGTCATAAGTGCAACTTCCTGCAAAAAATCATTAAGAGTTGCATCTTCATTTTCCTGTGAGAAACGCAATAGGTTGTTTGACAGCTCGTCAAGGTTCGCAATTCGATCTTCTTTTGTTTCAGGCTCAAGAGACAGAGATGAAACATAGCCCGACACATTCATTACTTCTTTAAACAGCTCTGAAAGTTCGAGCGTTTCGGCATTGTTTATAAGTTCTTCAATCATTTGAGCAAATTCAACCATCTTCTTTGCGCTGCGGCTCAGACGCGGAAACTGATCGGCTGATTTGATAACATCAAATAAGCCTATACCCAAGCCCTCGGCAATTTCAAGAGCCGATGCAACAGAAGCATCGCCTATTCCCCTTTTGGGAACATTTATAATTCGCTGAAGTCTGACGCTGTCATTTGGATTCGCAATAACGCTCAGATATGCAAGAGCGTCTTTGATTTCTTTTCTGTCATAAAATTTATGTCCGCCGATAAGCCTGTAAGGAATACCCATTCTGACAAACGACTGCTCTACAAGGTTTGACTGCGAATTCATTCTGTAAAGCACGGCAAAGTCACTAAAACTTCTGCCTTTTCTTATGCCTTCCAGCACTTTATCGGCAACATAAATGCCCTCGTCACGGTCAGAGTCAGCAGTGTGATAAACTATCGGCTCTCCCCTGCCGTTATCCGTCCAAAGGCTTTTACCCTTGCGGTTTATGTTGTGCGAAATGATTTTGTTGGCGGCGTCGAGAATATTTTGGGTTGAGCGGTAGTTTTGTTCAAGGCGGATAACCTTAGCACTTTTGTACTGATGCTCAAAGCTGAGAATATTCTCTATCGTAGCTCCTCTGAATTTGTATATACTCTGGTCATCATCGCCGACAACACAGATATTGCCGTAACCGCCTGCGAGAAGCGAGGTCAGCAAATATTGCATATGATTTGTATCCTGATACTCGTCAACCATAATATACTTAAATTTTCTCTGATAATATTCAAGCACATCGGGATTGCTTTGCAGCAGTCTGACGGTATTTACTATTATATCGTCAAAATCCATAGCGTCAGCGGCTTTAAGCCTGTTTTGGTAGGTCTCATAGATTGAGCCGATGTTTCGCTTTCGGATATCTGTATAGTTTTCTTTTATGTATTCCTGAGGAGTTAAAAGCATATCTTTTGCGCTGCTTATTGCAGAAAGAACACTTTTGGGGTTAAGAATATTATCACTGAAGCCGAGCTGTTTCAGACAGTCTTTTATAACTCTTTTGCTGTCATCGGTATCATAAATCGTAAAGTTTGAAGAATATCCTATGCGGTCTGCATTTCTTCTGAGTATTCTGACACACGATGAATGAAATGTGCTTGCCCATATATCGCGCGCTTGCTCGCCTAAAACCCGCTCAAGCCTGTCCTTAAGCTCGCCTGCCGCCTTATTTGTAAAGGTGATAGCAAGAATTTCCCAAGGCTTTGCAGCATCAACCTTGAGCAGATGCTCAATATCAAATAAATCGTCTGCTTCGCCGCGGGCAGCCGCTCTCATAAGCGCAAGCTGAGTTTCGGTTGGCTCGCAGTCGCAGGCATTGCTGTAATAAGCTTTGCCGTATTTTATTATGTTTGCTATTCGGTTAACAAGGACGGTTGTTTTGCCGCTTCCTGCGCCCGCAAGCACCAAAAGCGGTCCCTCTGTTGAAAGGACCGCTTCTTTTTGCATATTATTGAGAGATGAAAAATCTCTTTCAATTATTTTTTTGCGAAGTGTTAAAAATTCACTTGAAATCATTTGATACCTCAGATTGAAATTTCGTGGGCTATCTTATATAACTCTGTGTTAACGGAACGCTCCATATTGAGAGCTTCATAAATGTCAAAGTCAACGATATGGTCGTCTTTTTGAACAATAACTCTGTTACCGATACCATCCATAAGAAGCTGAACAGCTTTGTAACCCATCTGGCTTGCAACAACTCTGTCGCGTACTGTCGGCGAGCCGCCTCTTTGAACATGACCGAGAATAACAGCTCTTGATTCAACGCCGCACTCTTTCTCGATTTTGCGCGCAAGCTCTTCAACTCCGCCGATGCCCTCGGCAACCATAACAATGAAATGCTTTTTGTCGGTTTTCTGGGTTCTTCTTATTCTTTCGATAACATGCTTTTCAATATCAAAATGAATTTCGGGAATAACTATTGCGGTCGCACCGACGGCGATGCCTGAATTAAGAGTCAAGTCACCGCATCTGTTGCCCATAACTTCAACAACAACACAACGGCTGTGCGACTCAACGGTATCTCTTACGCGGTCAACCATTTGCATAATGGTGTTAAGGCAGGTGTCATACCCGATGGTGTAATCGGAGCTTACAATGTCATTATCAATGGTTCCGGGAACACCTATGCAGGGAATTCCTCTGAGCGAAAGATCACGGGCACCTCTGAAAGAGCCGTCGCCGCCAATAACAACGATGCCCTCAATGCCGTGCTTTTTGCAGGTTTCGATAGCCTTCTGCATACCTGCTTCTTCTCTGAATTCCTTGCAGCGTGCGGAATAAAGCATTGTTCCGCCTCTGTGAATGATATCTGAAACACTTCTTATATTAAGCTCGCGAACATCGTCTTCAATAAGACCGGCATAGCCTCTGTTTATTCCGAAAACCTTTATTCCGTTTTCACAAGCTGTTCTTACAACCGCGCGTATGGCAGCATTCATTCCGGGTGCGTCGCCGCCGCTGGTTAAAACGCCGATAGTTTTCATAGTAATTACTCTCCTTGAAAAATATTCAAGCTATATAATACACTTTTTGATGGATTATGTCAATGAAATAAACACTTTTTACGAAAAAAGTTGTTTTAAAAATTTAAAGGTCGATAAAATTAAGGATTGTATATAACATTTGCGTCTCCGAGAATCTTTTTCAGCTCTCTGAGAAGGACGGGGTTTACATCAATTCCCTGTTTTATCGGATTGGGCTTGTACTCTTTTTTATCGCTGAAAAAGTAGAAGAGCGGAGTGTTACCGTCAAAAATTGCAAGCAAACGGCGGCAATATTCGATTTGAGGCGAATTTGCCGTATCAAACCTGAGAAACAGGCCTTTAACAGGCTTTTTATCGGGCTTTTTTTCCTGCATAACTGTGTTTTCGTGCGGACACGGCTCAACTGCTTCGCATACCACCTTTGTATCCTCATCTTCTCTTTTGCTGACTCTGCCGTGAATAAGCAAGACATTGCCCTCAAAGAACATAGTCGGATTTTCGGCAAGTATTTTGGGAAAGACAATTATTTCAATGCTTCCGAAAGTGTCTTCAAAGTTCAGAAAAGCCATTGTCGTGTCATTCTTTGTAAGCTTTTTCTTGATTGAGCCGATGATTCCCAACAGCAAAACCCTGTCATTATCCTTATATGCGTTTGAATCTTCACTGATAATATCGGAAATTCGTGCGGCATTAACCTGACGGGCGATTTTAAGATATTTTGCCATGGGATGCCCCGAAAGATACATTCCTGAAACTTCTTTTTCATATTTCAAAAGCACATCATGCGGGAACTCATCGGCTTCGGGATATGAAAATTCCGTTGACGGTATTTCCTCAGTTTCTTCGCTGCTGCTAACCAAATCGCCGAAACCGAGCTGACCGTCAACATTTCTTCTTTTAGCGTTGTCAAGCTCCTCAATTATGCTTTCGGTAACTATATACATCTGCCTGCGGTTGGCGCCCATTCCGTCAAACGCGCCGCATTTTATCAAACTTTCTATTGCTCTGCGGTTAAAATCTTTGCCGTACATTCTTCGGCAGAAATCATAGAAATCAGTAAAATTACCGTTTGCGGTTCTTTCCTCAACAATTCTTTTAATGAATCCCCTGCCGATGTTTTTGACAGCAAGCAGACTGAAATGAATATTTCCGTTTGAAACCGTAAAAGCCTCAGAGCTTTCATTGACATGAGGGGGCAAAATTTTGATGCCGAGACGGGAACATTCATTTATATACTGAACTATTTTGCCTGTGTTATCAAGAAAGCTTGTAAGAAGCGCCGCAAGAAATTCGCAGGGATAATGGCATTTCAGCCACGCAGTCTGATAGGCAACATAAGCATAGGCTGCGGCGTGGGCTTTATTGAAAGCATAGGAAGCAAACGATATCATTTCGTCAAAGATTTCATTGGCGGTTTTTTCATCTGTACCGCGCCTGACAGCGCCCTCACAGATGATATTGCCGTTTTCATCAACAATTCCGTTAACAAAATTTGTGCGCTCTTTAAGCATAACATCATGCTTCTTTTTGCTCATGGCGCGCCTGACTATATCAGCTCTGCCGTATGAATAGCCCGCAAGCTCGCGGCATATCTGCATTACCTGCTCCTGATAAATCATACAGCCGTAAGTAACATCCAAAATATTTTTCAACTGCGGAGCTTTATATTTTATTTTATCGGGATGATGTCTGTTTTCGATATAGGTCGGTATTGAATCCATAGGACCCGGTCTGTAAAGCGAAATAACGGCTATAAGATCCTCGATACTATCGGGTTTAAGCTGCGAAAGCACACTTCTCATTCCTGCGGATTCAAATTGGAAAACGCCTTCGGTTTGCGCCGCACACATCATTTCAAAAACGGCTCTGTCTTCCAAATCAATGGAGTCAATTCTGAAAGACGGATTTGTCTTTCTTATCATTTTTTCGGCAGAAGCAATAACTGTTAAGGTGCGAAGTCCGAGAAAATCCATCTTGAGAAGCCCGAGCTCCTCAAGGGTTGTCATTGTGAACTGAGTGACAATAGCTTCATCGTTGCGCGCAAGAGGAACATAGGAAACGACGGGATCGTGTGTAATAACAACGCCTGCGGCGTGAGTTGAGGCATGGCGCGGCATACCCTCAACCTTGCGCGCCATATCAATAAGCTCTCGCGCCTCGCTGTCGGTATCATAAAGCGTTTTAAATTCGCTTGAACGCTTTAAAGCACGGTCAAGCGTTATATTTAGCTCATTCGGGATTTGCTTTGCAATATTGTCAACGGTTGAATACGCTAAGCCCATGGCTCTGCCGACATCTCTGATTGCGGCTTTTGCCGCCATTGTGCCGAAGGTTACTATCTGCGCAACATGATCTGAGCCGTATTTTTCGATAACATAATCGATAACTTCGCCTCGGCGCTCAAAGCAAAAATCAACATCAAAATCGGGCATACTGACTCTTTCGGGATTGAGAAATCGCTCAAAAAGCAGATTGTATTTCATCGGGTCAATGCCCGTAATTCCGATGCAGTAAGCGCAGATGCTTGCCGCACCCGAGCCTCTGCCCGGACCGACGGGAATGCCGACCTCTTTGGCGTGGCGTATGAAATCGTGAACAATCAAATAATAATCAACATAGCCCATTTTGTTGATTATTTCAAGCTCATAATTAAGTCTTTTAATATATTCTTCGGGCGGATTTTCGCCGTATCGCTCTTTCATTCCGTTGCGACAAAGCAACGAAAACCATTCAAAATGGCCATAACCCTCGGGAACATCAAAATGCGGAAGCTTTGTTTTTCCGAATTCAAACTCAACATTACATCTTTCGGCAATTTTTGCGGTGTTGGCAACGGCCTCGGGGCAGTTGCCAAAAGCTTCAAGCATTTCCTCTTCACTTTTAAGATAGAATTCCTGCGTGCCGAATTCAAGCCCCGTATCTTCTCCCAGGGTGTGGTTGGTTTGAATACAAATAAGAACCTGCTGTATTTTTGCATCCTCTTTTTCAACATAATGAGCATCATTTGTGGCGGCAAGAGGAATTCCGAGCTCGTTTGAAAGCTTAATAATATCTGGGTTAATTCTGAGCTGTTCGTCAAGACCGTGATTCTGAATTTCAAGATAATAATTTCCGCTGCCGAAAACCTCATTATACCAAAGCGCTGCTCTTCGAGCTTCTTCATAGTCATTTCTTAACAGCGCAGAGGATACCTCTCCCGCAAGGCAGCCGGAGAGCGCAATCAAGCCCTCGTGATATTTTTCAAGAATATCCTTGTCAACTCGCGGCTTGGTGTAAAACCCGTTAACCCAGCCCTCTGAGACCAGCTTAATGAGATTTTTATACCCCTCGTTGTTTTTGCAAAGAAGAACAAGATGAAATCTTTCGTTATCTATTCCGTGAACCTTGTCAAATCTTGAACGGGGAGCTACATAAACCTCACAACCGATAATCGGATTGAGCCCCCTTTTCTTTGCGGCGCGGTAAAAATCAATAACGCCGTACATTACGCCGTGATCGGTTATGGCAACGGAAGTTTGACCCATACTCTGAATTTTATCAAGCATAGGTTCAATTCTACAAGCGCCGTCAAGCAGGCTGTATTCACTGTGAACATGGAGATGTGTAAAAGCCATTATTAATCACCGCATTCTATATCTTGAGCGATTTTAACAATTTTGTTTAGTCTGTGATTTATTCCCGAGCGTGATATAGGTTCGTCAAGGAGCTTTTCAAGCTCGCTCAGGCTTGATTCGGGGTATTCAAGGCGCAGGCGTGCAATTTTTTGCAGATTTTCAGGCAATGAAGACAGCCCTTGACGACTTTCGATAAGTTCAATCGACGAAATCTGAATTTGAGCCGCGTCAACCGTTTTGCTTATGTTAGACATTTCAAAATTGAGCTTTCTGTTAACTTTATTTTTAACATCTTTTTCGATTTTGATTCCCATAACATAAAGCGAAGCATCCTGTGCACCGATAATTGCAAGGATATCCTCTATACTTTCGCTGTCTTTAAAATAAACAATATGGTTACCCTTGCGGACTATGTATTTTGGGTTTAGATTAAGCTCGTCCAAAAATTTCATTAAGTCCGTGCATAGCTTTTTATAAGGCACAACAAATTCAAGATGATAGCCGCTTTCGGGAGAAGTGACCGTTCCGCAGGACAGAAATGCGCCGCGTAAAAATGCTCCCGCACAGCATTCGTCGGAAATATTTGCTCGGTTTATCCTCAAAGTTGCCTCATTAAAGGAATGACCGAATTTATCAAATACCTTTGTTTTATCGGCGTCGCTTTTAACATAAGCCGTCATTTTTTTTGTGCCGCTTTTGCTGATTATCGGCTCGACGCCGCAGTATTCTCTCAGGTAAGAAACATAAAGAGAAAAAACATCTGTGTTTTCGGTTGTAATCGAAAGATTGTATTTTGAAAAATGAGCAAAAAGCACAAGCCCGTAGACTTGTGCATGAAAGCAACAGGAGGAAATATTCTCCGCTTTTGAAATTTCACTTTTAACATCGGAAGAAAACGACAAATTAAATCCTCCTACTTAATTATTTTTACCTCGGGTTCAAGAGTAACGCCGGTTGCTTTAAAAACCGTTTCACGGCAATGCTCTATAACAGCTAAAACATCGCCAGCGGTTGCAGAGCCGACATTGATAACAAATCCTGCGTGCTTTTCGCTGACCTGCGCTCCGCCTATTTTAAAGCCTTTTAAACCGCATTGCTCTATCAAAGCACCTGCAAAATAACCCTCAGGGCGTTTGAAGGTGCTTCCTGCGCTCGGATATTCGAGCGGTTGTTTATCTTTGCGCCGAGCCATAAGATCATCCATTTTTGCTTTTATTTCGTCACGGTTTCCTTTTCTTAGCTTCAAAGTAAGAGAAGTGATTATTAAATCGCTGTCGGAATAAGCACTGCGGCGATAGCCGAGCCTTAACTCATCACCGGAAAAAGAAGCAAGTGTTCCGTCAGGAAGAATATGCTCACACGAAATGAGCACATCCTTCATTTCCCCGCCATATGCTCCGGCGTTCATATAAGCCGCTCCGCCCGCAGTTCCGGGTATACCGAATGCAAATTCAAGCCCCGTCAGGGAATTATCAAGCGCAAATCGGCACAGCCGCGAAAGTGAAACGCCGCTCGAGCAAATAACCGTTGTATCATCGGCAAGTTTTATTTCGTCAAGCTTCGTTGTGTTGACAACAATTCCTCTGAATCCGCTGTCTGAAACGAGAAGATTGCTTCCCTTGCCAATGACAAGAACGGGAAAACCGTTGGTTTTTGCGTAAGAAACAATTTCCGAAAGGCGATCAATAGAGTTCGGAAATACGATTATGTCAGCTTTTCCGCCGATTTTAAAGCTCGTAAAGTCCTTTAATTCGGCGTCAACCAAGTATTCACATCCCGTTTTTGCACATAAAGCGCAGAATTCCCCGTATGAACTCATGATTTCCTCCGTGAAACAGAATAATTTTATTCATCAAGCAAAGCCGCACCGAAAATACCTGCGTCATTTCCAAGCTCTGCCGACATTATCTTTGTCTGATTTGCTGCATAAATGCTGTAACGCTCTCTTTTGACATGCTTTCTGAGAGGCTCAAGAATGGTTTCGCCCTCGTGACCGATTCCGCCGCCAATGCAGATGATTTCGGGTTGAAGAGCATTGATTATGTTGATAACTCCTGCGGCAACATAATATATATATCTGTCAACAACCTTTTTGGCTGTGGCATCATTCATTCTCATAGCGTCAAAAGCGGTTCTGCCGTTTACGCTGTCAATGTTATCGTTAACAAGCTGCCACATCTTGCTGTCATGGTCATGGCGCATTGCATCCTTGGTTTGAGCAATGAGTGCCGTTGCTGATGCATATTGCTCCCAGCAGCCGCGTCTGCCGCAGGTGCACTGCTCGCCGTCGACCATAATAACCATATGACCCATTTCGCCGGCGGCATAGTTGACACCGTTAACTATTTTTCCGTTAACGATTATTCCGCTGCCGACTCCCGTGCCGAGAGTAACTGCAACAAAATTGCCTACACCCTTGCCTACACCCGCTATGGCTTCGCCGAGCGCCGCGCAGTTAGCATCGTTGTCGATATAGACCGTTTTACCTATTCTTGCCTCGAGCATTTCCTTGGCGGGAACCTTATTGAAATTGAGGTTGTTGGCAAACTCAATGTAACCGTTTGATTTGTTAACCGAACCGGGAGTGCCGACACCTACCGAAACAACATCGTCCATGGAAATTCCTGCATCTTTTATTGCCATATCGATTGCAACGGCAATATCGTCAAAGATTTCTTCAGCCGGTCTCGGACATTTGGTCTTTACCTTTCCCCTGCCGATGATTTTGAGATCCTCGGTTACTACGCCGACGGCAATGTTTGTGCCGCCGAGATCAACGCCTATTCTGTACATATTTTATTACCTCTAAATTAATTTAAAAATTGTGCCAAAACTCAAGCTCTTTTTTTGCGGGGATAATATCGTCCGTCATACCGAGGCTGTGGAGAAGCTCTCTGGCGGCATTGTAGCCCATCTTTTTCTGGCGGTTGTTCATTGCCGCAGCTTCAATGATGATAGAGAGGTTTCTGCCGGGCTTAACGGGAACAACCGTTACGGGAACTTTTATTCCGAGAATTTCGGTATATTCATTTTCAAGCCCGAGTCGGTCATAAACCTTTTCGCTGTTCCAAGGCTCAAGCTGAACAACCATATCAACCTTTTCTGTCATCTTAACGGCACCCATACCGAAAAGCCGCCTTGCATTCAGAACGCCGACTCCTCGCAGCTCGATGAAATGGCGGATATTGTCGGGAGCAGAGCCAACGAGAGTTCTGTTAGATACTCTGCGGATTTCAACAGCGTCATCGGCAATCAGTCTGTGACCGCGCTTTATAAGCTCAAGAGCGGTTTCGCTTTTTCCTACTCCGCTGTCGCCGAGAATGAGCACGCCTTCGCCGTAAACCTCAACCAAAACTCCGTGGCGCGTTATGCGCTGAGCAAGCTCAACGCCGAGATATGAAATCGTTGCCGACATACAGCCCGATGTGGATTCGTTGGTTGAAAGAACGGGAACCTCATATTTTTGGGCAAGATTCAACATGATTTCGCCGCATTCGAGACCTCTTGTAACAATCAGCGCGGCGGGCTTTTTTGAAAGAAATCTTTCAGCGCAGACGGAAACCTCATCTTTCGCAAGGCTTTTTATGTATTCAAGCTCGGTCAGTCCGAGAAACTGAATGCGCTCGGGGTCAAAATAATCCTCAAAGCCCGTCAAAATCAATCCCGGTCGGTTAACATCCTGAGAGGTTATATAGATATCCGAAATGCTTTTCGGGGTGTAAACAACCTGAAGCGAAAGATCGTTAACAACTTTTTCAAGAGAAACGGAATATTTACTCATAAACTGCTCCTTCTTTAAATTTTGAGGAAAAATTATCGTAGGTCTGCATACAAACCCAATTTAACAACATTATAGTGCATTATTAAAGATTTTCCAATACTTTTTTTAAAAAATTTTTAAAATTTCAGCGGACGCCTTTGAAAGCGTCCGCTGAACAGATTAAAGCTGGGTCGCAATGTTTTCAAACTTGGTTTTTGTTTCGTTTATCATCTGCGCCTGAGCTGCACCGGGGCTGTACCAACCGCGCTTCTGCATTTCCTCAAACACGGTGAACTGAATGGTATGCTCCTCTTTCAGAATGTTGAGCATATCCGTCTGAAGCTGTTTGTTGACACATTCGTTTGAATAGGTGTTATAAACATCGGTGATATGCTTCTGAGAGCTGAGAACATCATCGAGGATTTCTTTATCGGTAAAAGACTGGTTTGTATTCATTGCAAAACCTCCCGTTAATAAAGGTGACCCATAAGAGTATCAAAATGCTGCTTGTGCTGATTTGCGATTTGCTCGCAGGAATTTTTAATTTGAGGATCGCTCGCCGCCCGGGAATAAGCCTTGAATTTCTTGATGAGTACCTGCTCATAGTTGAGCTGATCCTCAAGAGCGGCAAGCTCTTTTGCGGTCAAATTAGCCATAATATCTCTCCTTACAACAGTTTGGTATTATTATCTGCAAGCAGAGATAAAAAATACACCCAAGCTATGTGAAGCAATAATTTGATGATAATTTGTCAACAATTTATATCGTTTTGCATCATTTGATGTCAATTCGGAAAAATAATCAAGTTTTTAACAAAAAAAAGAAAAACCGCCCAATCCCTTGATATACAATGGATTGAGCGGAATATGTTGGTGATCCATCGGAGATTCGAACTCCGGACACCTTGATTAAAAGTCAAGTGCTCTACCTACTGAGCTAATGGATCATATATTAATATTGAATGCGACTGTTTTTTTGACGCTCCAATATAATATATTATTTGTTCGCTCTTGTCAAGGCTTTTTTTGAAATTTTTTAACATAACTGCAATTTCTTGCAGAAAAGCATAAAACTTCCTGATTAAATGTCTTTTATTTCGCTTGCGAAAGGAATTGAAGCCAAAGCTCCCATGCGGCTGACGGTTATTGCGGCAACCTTTGTTGCATACTTAATTGATTCGGGCAACTCAAATCCTTCGGAAAGCTTATGACACAGTGAACCGATAAAGCTGTCGCCTGCACAGGTGGTGTCAACAGCTTTTACCTTTTCTGCGGAGCAAGTAAATATTTCATCTGAAATATTATAAATACTCCCCTTTTCTCCGAGGGTTATTATTACCGTTTTTACACCCTTTTTACGCAGGAATTCAATTTTCTGTTTCAGTTCATTATCGCTGTTTCCGCATATTCCCGTCAGACCGGAGGCTTCGTGTTCATTGGGAATTATGATATCCGTCAATTCATATAGGCAGTCAGGCAAGGCTTTGCAAGGAGCGGGATTAAGAATAACCGCAGTGTTGCTTTCTTTTGCAATTTCAGCCGCACGGATAACTGTTTCAACAGGGATTTCAAGCTGCATTATCAGATAATCTGCCTGTTTGATTAAATCTGATTTTTCTTCAATAAGCTGAGGCGTCACACAGGCGTTTGCCCCCTCGTTGATAATTATTGAGTTCTCACCATTTATAACAATTATTGTTGCTGTTCCTGTAGGAGATTTTTCAACGCTGATGCCATCAAACTCAACCCCGTGGCATTCTAAGTCTTCAATGATTTTTTTGCCGTTTGCATCATTTCCGACTGCTCCTATGAATTTAACATTTCCTCCGAGCTTTGCAACTGCCGCAGCCTGATTTGCTCCCTTACCGCCGGTATTTAATGAAAAGTCGTGACCGATTACGGTTTCACCCGAAAGAGGCATACGGTCGGCATAAACGGTTAAATCAGCATTTGCACTGCCGATAACAAGTATTCTGCTCATTTAATCAGCTCCTTATCAATTAAAATGTGTCTCATTGTTTCTTGGACACATTCGCTGATTTTAACTGTTTCAGCACCTAAAATTGAGGTGTGAATTATGTCATTTATCGGCTTTGTCCATACATCGTCAATGCTGTTGATTGCGTTTCTCATTCCGAGAATTGAGCCTACCGTTGCGCCGTTGCAATCTGTATCAAAGCCTGTTTCAACAGCAATACAGATTGATTTGCCGAAATCTCCGCCGCCGTAAAGCAAAGAGGCGGTTACAATCATTGCGTTGGATATCGTGTGGCACCAACCGTGACTTTTATGCTCGTCAAAAAGTGTGTGAATTTTGCCAAAACATTCCTTTTTTGATACTCCGTTTTCAAAATCGCCAACTACTTTTAAGACAGCTTCAAAAAGCCTTGATGTGCAGGGAATCTGAGCAAGCCCGCCGAGAACAATATCTTTAATATCGTTTGTTACTGCGGCGCAGGCGAGCATTGCCGAAACAAACATTTCGCCGTAGATACCGTTTTTTATGTGGGATATGCAGGCGTCTTTAAATGCCATTTCAGCCGCAAGCTCGGGATTTCCGGGGTTTATATATCCGAAATAATCCCCTCTAATCTGTGCGCCTATCCATTCTCTGTATGGATTTTTAAAAGAAGCCGATTTCGGAGGCTCAAAGCCGTTGATATAGTTTTGAAATGCAACTCTTTCTGCGGTAAAATAAGAATCAATCGACTGATATTTTCGCCATGCTTTTGAAACATCGTTAGGAGTGAAGTCTCTGCCGTAATCTGAAATTATTTTCTGCGCCAATACAACATAGTTAGTATCATCATCCACGGGCATTCCGTTGACGGTGTCTGCATATGCTTTATTTCTGAGACGGAAACTGTATTTTTCACACATTTCCTCGGTTATGTCAGAGCTTAAAATATATCTGTGCATGGGATAATTCTCTGTTTCTTTGAGTAAAGGGATAAGCTCGTCGGTTCTGATACCTTCAATCGGTTTTCCGAGCAGACATCCGCAAACTCTGCCAATCCATGCTCCGTGAATTTTCTTTTCGAGAGCGGAAATATCGGACTTGCTGCTTTTGAAAGCATAAGGTTTTCTGAGTGATTTTATCGACTCCAAATCCGAAGGCTCTGTGTATTTATAATCCGGTATCGGCTGAGCATTTGCAACTGTTTCATATAACAAATCACAGAATTTATGCCGTATTTCACTTTTCGGAAGCATAGAAACTGCACTGAACAGTTCTCTATATTTTTCTAAATCAAGCCCTTCATCGAGTGATTGTTCCAATTCAATCATTATATCGTTTGTATAGGGAGCCCAGGCTTCAATATTATCAAAATCAGGCTTGACATTTTTATTAGAAGATACGATTTCTTCGACAGTACGACTACTGCTATCGAGAATGAGAGAATCAAGAGTTATACCAAAATATTTTGCTATCTTTACTGCTTTATCTGTCTCAGGAACGCAAATATCGCTTTCCCATTTTTGAACAGCCTGGCGGGTAACTCCTAAAATCGCCGCAAATTTTTCCTGTGATATTCCGGCGGTATTCCTTAATCTCCGAATATTATTTCCGATTGACACAAAATCACCTCTCGTATAAATATAACATATCTGTTTCTCCTTGACAATATAGCATAATTTGCAATATATGCAACCTATAGTTGCTGACAAATTGAAAAAATTTAAAATATTCCCGTTTCTTTGTGCAAAACTGCTTGAAAAGTTACTATATATAGTATATAATACAAATCAATAACAGTTTATTACCATAATGAGACTTTATAAGTCTCGGAAAGGACGGATTATGAAACATATAAGAGGTCCGCAGAGCTATGACTACGGATACAATGAGCTTACAACCATCGATGACAAAATCCACAACAGCCTTATGGATTTCGGTATTCTCAAGCTTAAAAGCGGCGATGTTTTTGCGGAGGAGCTTCCTCTTGAGAGAGCATATCTTCTTATCAGCGGTGAGATGACTTTTGAGTGGGAAGACAACAGCGTAAGCGTAAACAGACCTAATTGCTTTGACTACTGCCCTTGGGTGCTTCATGTTCCCAAGGACGTTAAGGTTACTTTTAAAGCGGCAGGCGATGTTGAAATCGCCGTTCAGAGAACCGAAAACGAGCGTATATTCCCCGCAAAGCTTTATACTCCCGAGGAGTGCGCAAGCGAAAACAGAGGCGCAGGAACAATGCGTGAGGCTTCTACAAGGATAGTACGCACGGTTTTTGACTATTCAAATGCGCCATATTCAAATATGGTTCTCGGCGAAGTAATCGGTTTTCCCGGCAAATGGTCGAGCTATCCTCCTCATTGGCACGCTCAGCCCGAAATATACTTTTATAAATTCCTGCCCGATAACGGCTACGGATTTGCCGAGCTTTCCGAAGATGTTGTTAAGACGCACAACAATTCAACCGTTTTCATAACGGAAAAGGAAACACATCCTCAAACAACCGCTCCCGGATATGCAATGTGGTATCTTTGGGTTATCAGGCACCTTGACGGTGATCCTTATATAACTCCGACTTTTGTTCCCGAGCACCTTTGGGTAACCGAAAGTGAAAAGCAGGCGGATATATGGCCGCCTGAGAAATAATCGAGGAGGAGAAAGATATGAAGCTTACAATGTCACAGGCTCTCGTTAAATTCCTTGATAATCAGTATGTCAGCTTTGACGGAGTTGAAACAAAATTTGTTGACGGCATTTTCGGTATTTTCGGTCACGGCTGCGTTGTCGGTATAGGTCAGGCTCTTGAACAGGGCGGTCACAGCCTGAAATTCTATCAGGGTCACAATGAGCAGGGCATGGCTCACGCCGCCATTGCTTTTGCAAAGCAGAAAAACCGCCGTCAGATAATTGCCTGCACCTCATCAATAGGTCCCGGCGCTCTTAATATGGTTACGGCAGCGGGAACTGCAACTGCAAACAGAATTCCCCTGTTGCTCCTTCCCGGCGACACTTTTGCCTGCCGCCAGCCCGACCCAGTTTTGCAGCAGATAGAGCAGCCCACAAATTATACCGTAACCGCAAATGACGCTTTTAAGGCAGTTTGCAAGTATTGGGACAGGGTTTCAAGACCCGAACAGCTTATGACTGCATGCCTTAATGCAATGAGAGTTTTAACAGACCCTGCCGAAACAGGCGCGGTTTGCCTTGCAATGCCGCAGGATGTTGAGGGTGAAGCTTTTGACTATCCCGATTATTTCCTCAAGAAAAGAGTTTGGTATATTGATCGCCGCTCTCCCACCCAGCGTGAAATTGAAGCCGCAGTTAAAGCAATAATGAGAAGCGAAAAGCCCATTCTTATTGTCGGCGGCGGAGTAACATATTCCGAAGCGTGGGAAACCGCAAGATTTTTTGCCGAAAAATTCAACATACCTATCTGTGAAACACAGGCGGGAAAAGGAAACATTCGCTGGGATTTGCCGCTTAATATGGGCGGAATCGGCGTAACCGGAGGCCCTGCCGCAAACGCTGTTGCAAAGCAGGCGGATCTTGTTATTGCAGTCGGAACCAGACTTACCGACTTTACAACCGCTTCAAAATGGGGCTTCCAAAATCCCGATGTCAAAATGCTTTCAATTAATGTTTGTCCTTTCGACGCTTTCAAAATGGATTCAACCGCTGTAATCGCCGATGCAAAGACTGCGTTGCTTGACATAATGGGTGCGCTTTCCGTCAGAGAATACTATTCAACTTGGGGCGAAGAACTCGCTCAGATAAAAGAAGATTACAATGCCGAGGTTGACCGCTGTTACAGCGTTTATCTTAAAGAAGGTCTTTCACAGACAAGAGCGCTCGGTGAAATTAACAAGCTCATCGATAAAGATGCGATTGCCATCGGTTCTTCGGGAAGTCTGCCCGGCTGTATGCAGAGACTTTGGCGTTCATCCGTTCCAAAAACATATCATATGGAATACGGCTTCTCCTGCATGGGCTATGAGATTTGCGGCGCGCTTGGCGTTAAGCTTGCAGAGCCTGACAGAGAGGTTTATACCATGGTCGGTGACGGAAGCTTCCTTATGCTTCACAGCGAGCTTTACACCGCCGTTATGGAGGGCGCAAAAATAAATGTAATGCTCTTTGACAATTCCGGCTGGGGCTGCATTGAAAATCTTCAGAATAACCAGGGAACAGATACTTTCGGAACCCGTTTCCAGGCGAGAAATCCGCTTACGGGTATGCTGGACGGCGCAATAGTTCCGATTGACTTTGCAAAAATCGCCGAGGGCTACGGCTGCAAGGCTTACACCGTAACAAACGTTGCCGAGCTTCGCGACGCCTTAAAGGATTCAAAGAAGCAGACCGTCCCCTGTCTGTTTGATATCAAGGTTGTTCACGGCAGCATGAGCGAGGGCTATGACGCTTGGTGGAGAGTCGGCGTTGCCGAGGTTTCAACGAGCGAAAAGGTTCAGGCGGCATATGAAGATATGCAGGCCAACATTGAAAAGGCAAGACTTTATTAATTATATAAACAACGGAGGAAATGAAATGCTTAACAAAGAAAAAGTGAATCTTGCGATAGCTCCTATCGCATGGACAAACGATGACCTGCCCGATCTCGGCGCTGAAAACACCTTTGAGCAGTGCGTTAGCGAAATGGCGCTCAGCGGCTTTAAGGGCAGCGAAATCGGCAATAAATATCCGAAAGATGTTGAAACTCTCAAACATAAGCTTGATGTAAGAGGTCTGAGAATTTGCAACGCATGGTTCTCATCTCTCCTGCTTTCAGAGGGATATGACGCAACGATTGAAGCTTTTATAAAGCACAGAGATTTTCTTCATGCTTTGGGCGCTAAGGTTATCGGCGCATCCGAGCAGGGAAATTCAATCCAGGGCAAGAGCGTAAGCATTTTCGGTGAAAAACCCGTTTATACCGATGAGCAGTGGGAGCTTATCGCAAAAGGCTTCAACGAAATGGGCAGGCTTGCAAAAGAAAAGGGAATGTATTTTACCGTTCATCATCATATGGGAACGGGAGTTCAGACCGCCGAGGAAATTGACAAGCTTATGGAAATCACCGATCCCGACCTTGTATATCTCCTTTATGATACCGGTCATCTTTCATTCTCGGGCGAAGACGCAATCGGCGTTCTTAAAAAATATGTAAACAGAGTTAAACATGTTCACCTTAAAAGTATTCGCCGCGATGTTATCAACGAGGGCAAGGAAAAGGGCTGGAGCTTCCTTGACTGCGTAAGAGCAGGCGCTTTCACCGTGCCCGGAGACGGAGACTTTGATTTTACTCCCGTTTTTGACATTCTTGCCGAAGCTGACTATGAGGGCTGGGTTGTCGTTGAAGCAGAGCAGGATCCCGCAAAGGCAAATCCCTATGAGTATGCTTGCCTTGCAAGGGATTATATCAGAGAAAAAACCGGACTTTAATTTCTGCATTTAATCATTAAGGAACAAAACGATATGAAAAAAATTATATCCGCCGTTATTGTTGTTTGTATTCTTGTCAGTCTTTTTGTACCGGCATTTGCCGCAGAACAGACTGACCCAAAAATAAGTGTTATCAGCGATATCCATTATTTCCCCAAAGAGTATATCGGGGATTTAAACGGCTTTTATTACAGAAGAACGGTTGATAACGATTTAAAGCTGGAGCAATATGCCGATGAAATAATTGATGAGGCTATTGACCGAATCATTGCCAACGGTTCAAAAATTGTTTTAATTCCCGGTGACAATGCGATGGGCTGTGAATACCTCAGCCATGAAATGCTCACCAAGAAACTCGGCAGACTTACCGAAAACGGTATTGCGGTTTATGCAATTCCCGGCAATCATGACATTTCACGCCCCGATAAGATTTCAAAAAAATTTGTTGTTGATGACCCGAGCAAAACCGTTGTAAAAGCGGGCAACACTTATGTTGATGATAAAATTGTTGAAGTCAGAGGGACGACAAAGAGCGAATTTGCCGAGTTGTATTCTGATTTCGGCTACGGTGATAACCAAAATGTTATTGCAAGAGATTCGGGCGGTTCACTCTCTTACATCGCAAAAATCGCGAACGGTTATCGCCTGATTGCAGTTGATGCAAACGAATATGACGGCGAGCTTTGCACGGGCAAAAAATCGCTTGACGGTAATCTGCTTGAATGGGTTTGTTCGCAGATTGAGGAATGCACGCAGGCGGGAGATATTCCGCTGCTGATGATGCATTTTGACCTTATCGAAAAATACGGTATGCAGTCGCTTATAATGGGCGGAAATTTCCTTGATGACGGCGAAAAACTTGCTGAAAAATTTGCAGACCTCGGCGTGCAATATATCTTTACCGGTCATTCTCATGCGAACGATATCGCTTCTGTTACAACTAAGAGCGGAAATACGGTTTATGAGATATGCACAGGCTCTCTTGCGATGCACGGCTCACCGATAAGGCATCTTAATTTCAGCGGTTCTGACTGCGAAATACGCACTGAATTTCCCGATTCTATAAAAGGAATTGATGATTATCAGGCTTTTTGCCGCGACTATTATTACAACGGCGGCGTCAGAACAATAATGCGTAACAGAGCGATTTTTGATGTTACCGATGCGGTTGCAGGGCTTTTTGAAGAAAATCCTAAGGCATATAACGCAGTTTATGATTTCTTCCTTGAGCTGATGACAACGGTTATTGACACTCTGCTTGCAACTCCTCTTGACAGCGGAGTAACCGTTGAAGCAATGCTTACCGCGATGTATAAATATCACTATGCCGGCGACGAAATAATGACCGATGATATGAACGCGGCAACGGATAAGCTGCTCAGCGGCAGTGCTTTTGAAACCGCTCTTGATATCGTTTTCACATCGCTGAGTGTTGTTACAGGGCTTGAGAATATCCTCAAATTCAATCCCCTGCACAACAGCACAATCGACGAGGCGCTTGAAGCTGTTATGGCGTTTATTCCCGCAAAAATTCTCGGAATTATTTTCGGCGAGTTTTGTCGCGGAATATTCATAGACACCTACCCTGCCGATAACAATATCAATATAGCAGGCGGTACTGCTTATCTGCCTGACGGAACGCCTTGCAGTGATAATGAGCCGTCTGTTTTAGAGAAAATAAAATACTATTTGTCGGTTGTAATGTAAACACACAAAAACAGCTGCATCACCCAAAAGCAATTATGCCACGGTGATGCAGCTGTTTTATATTGATTCAATTTTGTTCTTTATAATATCGGGCACATCGGTTATTATCTGGTCAACGCCCCAATCGAGGAACTTTTCGACGGCCTCGATTTTATTGACCGTCCATACCCCTACCCTCATTCCTGCGCTGTGGGCTTTTTCAATCAGCTTTTTGCTAACATAGCCGTGATGTGGGAGCAAAAAGTCGATATTGTATTTCTTTGCAATGTTTATCGGCGCACAAAGCTTTCTTTTAACAATATCTCCCATCGCGGGGTAAAGATAGCCTGTTTGGATTTTTGAATCAATTTGCTTTACCTTTTCAAGGATTTTATAGTCAAAGCTTGAAATGAACAGCTTGCTTTCCAAACCGTAATCCCTGACCTTGGCAATTACCTTTTCAACAAAATCAAGATTATCGTCTTTTTGCTGTTTTAGCTCAATATCAAGCACGGAAAGAGCAGTGTTTTCAACCGATTGAAGAAATTCATCCAAAGTAGGTATGGGCGTGTTTTTAAATTTGCTGCCGAACCATGAGCCAAAGTCAAAATTGCGTAAGTCACGCAAGCTCATATCGGAAATCTTGCCCTTACCGTTTGATGTTTTATCAACGGTTCCGTTATGGCAGAGAACGAGATGACCGTCCTTTGTGACATGAACATCGGTTTCAACACCGTCTGAATTCAGTTCAACCGCTTTTTTAAAGGCATGAAGCGTATTTTGCGGCGCAAATCTGTTTGCGCCCCTGTGTGCAATAACAATCATCTGCAAATCTCCTTTCCGAAAGAATAAACTATGTGTTTAAAAAACGCACTCAAAGAAATTGACCTGATAGCCTTTATCTTTAAGGCTTTTGTAAACATTTATATTGTTGAAAAAAGAATATACCGTTCCGACTGCACGAACAAAATAATTAAACGGTGAAGGCAGTTTGCTGCTGTGACCGCCGTCATTTGTTGTTTTTACAATGGTATAAGTATTAAAAGCGTCACGGCTGCCGAGCGTATATGACGAAACCTTGATTGAGTTTTCGCTGAAATCAATAATATTATAAATCGGGTCATTTGTAAGCTCTGCGTAGCCAACATTTTCGCTCAGACCGATTTCATCATCATTTCTCGGTCTGTTGATTGAGCCTGATACCATATAAATTGTTCCTTTGGGATTCGTCATTGTTTCGGCATAAGGTTCAACGGTTTGGTTGTTATACATAACATTTGTAATGGTGTAATAATGGCTGTGACCGAGCAGAACAAGGTCGATTTTAAACTCGTCAGCTATCGGAGCCCAAAGCATACGCAAAAGCTGATTTTCGCTCTCTCTGTGAGGAAGCCTGCCGCTGTAAAGATCGTGATGACACATCATAACTCTCCACTTTACATCGGGATTGGCTTTAACGGCAGATTTTACAAAATTTCTGTGGTCAATACCGCTGCCGTTATTGCTGTCAACAACAAGAAACAGAACATCGCTCTTAACAAACCAATAATCGGAGCCTATATAAGATGAAACGATGTTATCCTGTTTTTCGTTAGGCATATTTTTAAAGGTCTTGTATGCAATTCCTTTTCGGTCATGGTTGCCTATCGCAGTTGCCACGGAAATGCTTTTAAACCAAAGTGCCGAGGAAAAAGCTTTGTATTCATTTTCAAATCCGCTGCTGGCCTGATCGCCCGCAGAAAGTAAAAGAGAAATGTTGCTGTTTCTCAGCATGGCTTCTGAAACCGTTTCATTAAGCTTTGCTGCGGTTGATTTTAAAGCCGTTTCATCGGTTTCGTCAAAGCTTACATGAATATCGGTCATATAAAGGGCGGAAAATTCATCGCCTGCTGTTTTGAAGCTGTAAATCTGAGACTCAAAGCCGTCGCTGATACAGCGGTAATAATAGGTATTTCCAGATAAAAGCCCCGTTACGGTAACTTTGTTGGCGAAATCACCGTCCGGCGCGGCAAGTGCCGTGCCTGTGAAAGTGCGCGAATCGGTTAAAAGCGGGCTTTCGCTTATAATGACTTTGGGAACGCTTTCGGTCGCTGAATACCAAGAGAAGCGGCGTTCACTTTCGTTACTGCCGGGGAAAATAATAACGCCGTTATCGCCTTCCTTTTCCCAAAGAGCTTCCCAAGCTAAATCTCCGCCTGCCGCAAAGGATTGAACGGACGCCGTGAACAAAAGCGCAAATACCATGACTGCCGCAATAATTCTTTTTGAAACTGAATTCATCAATATTTTACCTCTCTGTTATTTT
>JAEDGK010000131.1 GCA_016297555.1 Clostridiaceae bacterium | reverse complement strand
TCTGAGACCGAGATATGCAATCTCATGCATCTGAGCGTTTTCAGGAACGGACATATGCTTTACAAACTGCTCAACGGAAATCCTCGCAAGATAATCTCCGAGCCCTTTAAGCTGTTTGCCGGAAATATCCTCGGTTTCGCCGCCCGTCTGAGCAATCTTTATGATAAGTCTTCTTATATTGTCGCTGAGTACGGAAATATAATCGGCATTTGTTCCCGTGGCGTTCCATGTGAATTTGCCGGGAATAAGCATCTGGTCAACAACGGATTTGAGCATATCGTTGACCTGCTCCATAAGACCCTTTGTGCGGTCAAATGTATATTCCGTAACAACATAATCAACATTTACAAGCTCATCAAGAGAGCCGCCGCTCTGAGAATTATAAGTAACAGCGTCTCTGATAACGGTTTTAAGCTCGTTGTTAATCAAAGGAACAACATATCTGTTGAGCGCGCAGTAAATAGCTTCTTCAAACGCTCTGTAACCGTTATCGGTTGTGAGCTCAAGAGTGAAGCCGGGCAAAACGCCGGGGAAGCCCATTACGCTCTCGCGCTTGCCGCCAAGCTGATTGTCACACATAAACTGAACTATTCCGTCCAGAGTAGTATTCGAGGGATAAGCCTCGGTATTAACGGGGTGAAGCGCTTCCCAAATCGTTTCCTTTATATATTTCGGGAAATCGTCGATAATGATTCGGAAATCGGGAGGCAGAAAACCCTTAACCATACCCCAGTTCAGAGAATCGTCAATTATGTTGACAAGGGTGGGAGCGCAGTTTCCGATATAGTCAGCCAGGCTGTTGATAACATCAACATCCGTGCTGCCGGTTGTTGTGCGGCGGACGGAGGCTATATCTCCTCTGTGAGTTTCAAGAATAACCAAATCGCCTACCGTGAGGCTGCCGTAAAGCCAGTTGCCGGTGATTGAATAAATTGATGAAAGCGCACTGTCGGTGGAGCGAAGGTCTATTGCGCCGATAAGAGGAATATCTATATAAATATCCTCATCCTCCAGCATAACATCGAGCTTATCGAGAAGAAGCGAGGCTTTTTGAGCCGTTGTCAGTTCAACTCTGTCAATCGTGTTATACTTATCGGTAACGGCGCCGTCAAGATACGGCGAATGAGCCGCCGAGGCTGCAACCGAAAGCGAGCCTGCAATAATGACACACGACATTAAGGCGGAAATCAGTCTTTTAATCTTGTTCATATTTTTTCCTTTCCTCTGCTTAATAAAGCAGAATTTTAAACTTCCTTACCCGAGTTGTGTTTATCAGCCGATCAGAGCCGGCAAAAAATATTTGTTATGCGGGCAAACAATCCGATTTCAGGATAAACTCGGACAAAACCTTGAATCTTACGTTTGCCCGCATCTGCGTGTGAGCCCATCGGAATCACCTCTTTCAATAATATATCAATCAGTATTCTGCAAAATCGATTCCCTCAACATACTCATCAGCCTGCGAAACACCGGTTATTCCGCCGTCTTTTGATGTAACCGTTATCATGAGAATTCGATTTTTAACCTGAACAAAATAGCCGTAGGTTATCATCTGAATGCCGTCGCCCGTCTGCATTTTTACTCCGAAACGTTTCATCGGCAACCCTTTGAGCGTAACGCTCTCAATCTCGCCGAAGGTAAGCCCCGCCGAATTTGCGGCATTGTAGGTTTTAAGCGCATATTCCTCGCAGCTCTCCGCCGTTTCGGTTTTATCAACTATGTTAATTTGTATTGTTCCCTGCTTATTTTCAAGCAGAGGGTCGGCGTCGGAGGATTTCAGGCTGAAATCCTCGGGAATTTCATAATCGTAAGCGGGCGCCATTAGCTTATTATCATCAATAATCAGATATTTTTCGCTTAGAACCTGCGTAACGCTTTTTCCGCCTTTATCCTTTGCCGCTACTATCAGATTTCCGTTTTCGTCCAAAGCCTTTCCGCCGCCCTCAACGGTCAGCGGCTCATAGGCTTTGCCGTCGGCAGCTATTACCGCCGTATCCGTTTTTCCGCAAGCAGTCAAAGCAACCTCCGCCGCTATTGCCAAAGATATAATTCCTGCGTATTTCATTTAAATCACCTTTCTAATTCCTGTATTTGGGCTTTTGCGCTGTAAGTTTCCTTTCATTGCCGTAAATTTCCTTTCCTGAAAATTTCACTTCTCAATAGTGTATGTCAGAAAATTCAAAAGACTACATAAAAAGGTCATAATTTTTCATTTTGAACAGAAAAATTTGCCAAAAAGCAAATAAATTCTATGCATTAAACATCAAAAATGTGTTTATTTATTCCAGATAACGGGATATAATGTCAATAGTTGTTAGGCTTTGTATTCTTGGCGCAGGGAGGTTTTTAATTTGGATAAAAAAACAATCGGCAACTGCATCCGATTTCACAGGCAGAAAAAAGGACTGACCCAAGCGGAGCTTGCCGAAAAAGTAGCGGTAAGCGAAAACCTGATAGGCTATTATGAGCGCGGAATTACCGCACCCGGCAGAGAAACACTTTTTAAGCTCTCGGTTGTTTTGGATTTTTCCATTGACGCTCTGGTCAGGGGCAGCGAATACTCGCAGGGCGCCGCCTTCCCGGACGAAATAACAAAGCTTCTCGACCAGCTATCCGTTTCGCAGCGCAGGATAGCGCTGACCACATTAAAAGCCATGGCGGCGGCAATGCTTGAAAAAAAGGACAGTGAATAGCACGGTTCGGCGGGAGGGTAGATGATGGATTTTGCTAAGTGAAGAAAGGATAAAAGAATTGATTAAGGATTATTATAAAAGCATCTACGGCTTCTGCCTTTCTCAGCTTGAAAATATCGACGACGCCCAGGACGCAACTCAGAATGCTTTTTCGCTTTTGATTGAGCGGGCGGACAAGCTTGAGGACAGATATATGCGCGCCTGGCTTTTTGAGGTTGCATCAAGAGAGGTTTTTAATATACGCCGTCAAAGAAAACGCAAAGCACGATTTTTCTCGTTTGAAGAAAACTACGACAAAATCGTGACGCTTGAGGATACGGGCTTCAGCCTTGAAAACGAAAGCGTAAGCGAAGAAAGCATTATCGATATAAAAGAAAAAATCCTCGGCGATTTATCCGACAGCGAAAAAAAGCTATATAAAATGATATATATGGACAATCTCAAGCAAAGAGAAGTTGCCGAAAAGCTCGGCATTTCATTGAAAGCCGTCAGCGTCCGCTCATTCAGGCTCAGGAAAAAAATCAAGAAGCTTGCCGAGGCGGTATTCAGCGCAATTTTAATGCTGTTTATGAATTTTACTTTCTGAAGTTCAAAAAACTTGCATTTTTTATGTAGTCTTTTGCCTTTTCTGCCATACACTATTGAAAGGAGGTTTTTAACAGCTAAATTTTAAAAAGAAAGGAGATGTTTTATCCATGGAAAACGAGCACAGCGTAATTGAAGACGACGAAGTCTTGAAAAGAAAACTGAGAGCGATTATCCGCGCCGAAGCCGAAAAACCCATTGAGGAAATGGATGTTGACTTGATTGACGAGTGCCTTGATTTTCTCATGGAGCTTGAAGGCAGTGAAAAAATAATTAAGGAGCAGACAGAGGCCGGAGTTAACGCGGTTTTGGAGAAGCTGGAAAATAAAAAGCACGGTAAAAAGAATTTCGGATTTAAAGCACTGATTGCCGCCGCCTGCTTAGCAATAATACTTCTTGCAGGCAACCTTGCGGCAATGGCGTTCGGAATTGACACCATGTCTGTTTATAAACAGCTCGGAACCGCACTCACTCATATGCTTTCGGGAGAAGAGGTTGATTACAGCGGGATAACGATTATAAAGGAAAACCAAGCTGTAAATTATGCTTCCTTTGATGAATTCATTTCAAGCGAAGATTACAGAAACATACTATATCCTGCAAAGCTTCCGAAAGGCATCAAGATAACCGGTATATCCATAGTCAGTTCTCAGGAAAAAGACTACTATTATACTCACGAAGATATATTCTACACCACAAATAATCCTGAAATCAGTATAATAGCTCATACTGAGCCGGAATTTTTGAATTCTTTCCTCTCATCTGTTGAAAATTACAAAGAGGAAAGAATCGGAAACTATAATTGCTATACTGTTGACTTTAACAAAAGCTTTCAATGTGCTTTTATACACAATGATATTACATATGTTATCAAATCACCTTCATATGAGGACGCTGTCAAAATAATTAAAAATTTAAAGGAGAACAGAAAATGAAGATTTCAAAAATAATATCCGTTATCACAGTTGTTATTATGCTTCTTACCTCTATGCAGATTTTTGCTTTCGGTGAAACCTGCACCGACGGCTGCAATCATCACGACCATGAAGTTGAGGTCGTTTTCTATGATGATGTTTCCGAAGAAACCGCAGCAAAAATAATTGCTCACTTCAACGGCGAAAACAGGTCTGATGTCTCCACCTACGGACTTACCTGCACCCTTTTCGGTCATAAGCTCGATAACGGCACTACCTCGGCTATCACTCATAAGGTCAACGCAACATCTCCCCGTTGCC
>JAEDGK010000021.1 GCA_016297555.1 Clostridiaceae bacterium | reverse complement strand
TTGGGACGATGTGGGCATCGTCCCCTACAAATTGACCGTTAAATTTCGTGTTTTCACGGACAGCCGCAAGGGCTGTCCCTACAATTTGCACCGCAAAAACATATATAATCGGGTACGGGCAAAGCCCGTCATTAATTACGCATTACGAATTCCGAATTTTTCGGAACGCTGAGGACAGCGTTCCCTACGGAATTTTTTGCTGATTTTGGAACGCTGCGTGCATCGTCACCTGCAAATCCGCAAAATAACGCCTGTATTTCAGCCGTCAGCTTGAAATACAGGCGTTGATTTTTATGATATTATTTGCCGATTATTTGAATTCAAAGCGGCAAACAAAGCCTACGCAGGCATTTTCCGTTCCCTTGGGGCTGCAGTTTTCAAAATAAACATCGCCGGAATTCGTTGTGCCCGCAACATAAATTGCTTTGCCGTCGGAGCAGATTGCTCTTGTGTTATCCGCTCCGCTGCCGCCGAATGAATAGATATTCTGAGCCTTGCCGGAATTGGTTATTGTGTAAATAAATCCGTCATAGTTACCCTTGCTTGAAATCGAGAAATCGCGGTTGGTCGAAGCCGTGTAGCCCGTAACGGCGTATCCGCCGCTGACCTTGGCTATGCCCATAATGAAATCGCTTTCAAATCCGATGAGCGGAAGCATCCAGCCTTGGTTGCCCGCCGCGTCAACCTTAATCATTACGCCGTCATATGTGCCGGGCGTGCCGCCGTTGTAAATATTTTTGAATGTATATTTATTGCCCTCTGCGGAGGATGAATAGTGACCTGCAAATACTGCGCCGCCGTCGTCTGCCAAAGCAACGCTGTAAAGGTCGGTAACGCCGGTTTCATAGAAAGCTTTGCTCCAAAGAATTTTGCCTGATGCGTTAAGTTTAAGAGCAACGGTGCATCTTCTTGCATTCTTTGTTCCCTCAATGGCGGCAAACTCGCCGTCGCCCGAAATGCAGGCAACCGCCGCGTAAATTTCGCCCGATGAGGTTACTGCCATGCTCTCAACGCTGCTGTGCTTTGAGCCTGAGAGAGCGTTTCTCCACTTGATGTTTCCGTTTGCGTCACACTTGAAAATGTATGCCTTGATCTTCTGAGTGCCGAGGTCTTTCATATCGCCGTCAACCGAGGTCGATTTGCCGCCGATAACAAAGCCGCCGTCGGGAGTGGGAGCAACAGAATAAACAAAATCGTCTCCGCTGCCGCCGATTACCTTAGTCCAGAGCTTTTCGCCCTTGGCGTTGAACTTGATGATAATGCCCTCAATGGTGCTCTTGCACTTATATTCAGCATCGCTGACGAAGTTTGTCGCACTTGTGTAGCCGACTACGATTACGCTGCCGTCATTAAGCACGGTAACATTTTCAAAAGCTACATTGTTATCGCCGCTGAAAGCATTCTTCCAAACAAGCTTGCCCTTAGCGTTATGCTTGGTAATTATCGCGGCGATGCTGCCTTTGTTGTTGCCCTTAAACTCCTGCGAGAATGTTGCGCCGACGGAAACAACGCCGCCGTCCGAAGTCATTGTGTTATCGGTATAAATATCGTTGCTTGAGCCGCCGTAGGTAGCAACCCAATCGGAGCCCGCTATGGGAACGGGAGCCGCCGTGGTGCCCATGGGAGCGACCGTGCCGTGTGTAGGCGGAACATATTTAGCGGTTGTTGTTTTGACGGGCTTGGTTGTTGTTTTTACAGCCGGTGCCTGAGTGGTGGCATTATTGTTTTTTGTGGTTGCCGAAGTTGCCTTTTTAGTGGTGGTCGGGACGGGCTTAACAATTTCAATTCCTCCGCCGTTTGGCTTAGTAACAACGCTCATACCGTTGTCATCGGCAATCTTTGAAATCTCCTCAAGCTCCTCTTTTGAAATGTTGCTCGGGTCCTTAACGGAAGCCTGTGTGAGAATTTCATTAATTTCCTGCTGAGAAAGCTTGGTTGTGGGAACCTCTTCTTTTTTGATAACCGTGTTGCCGTTGTCATCCTTGTCGATTATCAAGCCCTTGTCCTCAGCGAGATCCTCAACCTTTTGAATCTGCTCGGGAGTGAGAGAGTTCAAATCGCCGTTAAAGTCCTTGGCGTCCTCTCCCAGAGCTTCTGAAACCAGCTCGGCAAGCTCAACCTTGCTGAGGATAACAGGCTCATATGTACCGTCGTTTCCGGGGCGCCATGAATCGTCGGGCGCAAGAGTGGTTAACGAGGCGTCACCGTTTTTGTCTTTGATGTTGCACGCGGCAAACATCGAAACAATTAAAACAAGGCACATAAAAATGCATAACCTTGCGGTGAATTTGTTTTTCATATATAATCCCCCTAATTTTATTCAGGTATAAATATGCTATCACAAATTTGCCGTAAAATCAACTGTTAAGTCAGTTAAAACTCAAAAATTCATAGTAAATTTAAAAATATATCTTCAAATATCGGCGGAAATGTAATATAATAGGTTTCATAACATAAGCGGAGTGATAATGTTGGATAAAAAAGAAAAAGCGGCTCTCGCCGTTGCCGCGCTCAAGCAAAAATACCCCGAGGGTATCTGCTCGCTTAACGCAGAAAATCCCCTGCAGCTCCTGATTGCAACGCGCCTTTCGGCACAGTGCACGGATGCAAGGGTAAATATGGTAACACCCGTTCTTTTTGAACGATATAAAACTGTTGAAGATTTTGCCGAAGCAAAGCTTGAGGATGTTGAGCAGATTATTCATTCCTGCGGCTTTTTCAGAGCAAAGGCAAAGGATATAATCGGAATGTGCCGCAAGATGATAAGCGATTTCGGCGGCAAGGTGCCCGACAATATTGATGACCTGACAAGCCTTCCCGGAGTGGGCAGAAAAACCGCAAATCTGATTGTCGGCGATGTTTACGGAAAGCCCGCCGTTGTTGCCGACACACATCTTATAAGGATTTCCAATCTTCTCGGTCTTGCGGCAACCAAAGACCCGTTAAAGATTGAAATGCAGCTTCGGGAGCTGCTTGACCCCGCCGAAAGCAACGATTTCTGCCACCGCTGCGTGCTCCACGGCAGAGACACCTGCATTTCCGGAAGGCCGAAATGCGAGCAATGCGTTATGAAAGCCTTTTGCTCGCATTATGAAAGCTCCCAATCAAAGGAATGAAGTGAGCAAAAATATGCTTCCGCTGACCGCCGCTCCCGCACACGCGGCGGCGCTGATGCTAAGTGCAAGGCGCACCCTGTTTTTTCTCAGCCTTGCCGCAGGCGGCATACCCGCGCTCTGGGCAATTATCGTTGCCCGCTCTTTCAGGTCACCCTCGCTGACGGCGGAATATTCGGGTTTGATGAAGAATAAAACCCTTTCAAAATATTCGCATTGAGTCTGCGTTATTTCCACAACCTGCCTGTTTACTCCCTTTATCAAATCAGCGCTCCCCTTTCGCACATTTTCCGTTTGAGCAGCCGATAATTTAATCTGCGGCGGCTCAAAATGCGGCGCATCGGATTTAATCCGCGCTCTTCTTAAAGGTATTTTTGACAGCGCAGGCATTGTTTATTCCTGATTATTGACTATTGAATTGAAAAGAAAAATATACTCAATGTATATCCGACTTTTCAACCGAGAATGTGGATAACTGTGTGGAAAAAGTGCATAACTCGGTTAAAAAAGCCTGATTTTTATGGAGTTTTTCGCGTGGAAAACTATATTATTCCTTTTTGGCATATACATTGGGTTGTACATTCTTTACAATTTGTTGGTTTTTGTCGAAGAATTTATGGCAATATTTTTTGCCGAAACAGCATAATATTACAATTTGGAGAATAAAAAATGGCATTGAATTATATTTGCAAATCAGAAGAAAACTGCGTCGCCGTTAAAAGCTCCTGCTTTGATTTGGAGAGAACTCTTGACTGCGGGCAGGCGTTTAGGTGGGTTCAAACGGGTGAAAACGAGTGGCACGGCGTTGCCTTTGCAAAACCTCTGACCCTTAAATATGACGGCGGGGAAATAAAATTCCTCGGCACAAATTTGACGGATTTTGAAAACATCTGGAAGCCCTATTTTGACCTTGACCGAGATTATGATTTGCTCTGCCGCCGCTTTTCGCGGGATAAGCACCTTGAAAAAGCCGTTGCGGAGTGCTACGGCATAAGGCTTTTGCGGCAGGAGCCGTGGGAAGCCCTCTGCTCTTTTATAATCTCGCAGAATAACAATATTCCCCGTATAAAAGGCATTATCGACCGACTTTGCCGCCTGCTCGGAGAGCATCTCGGCGGCGATGACTACGCTTTCCCGACTCCCGAAGCGGTTGCCGCGGCGGGAATTGACGGGCTTGCGCCGATAAGGGCGGGCTTCAGGGCAAAATATATAATTGACGCCGCGCGAAAAGTTGCGGACGGGGAAATAGACTTTGAAAAAATTAAAGCCGCCCCCATCGACGAAGGCAGAGACGAGCTGATTAAAATTAAGGGCGTGGGCGAAAAAGTGGCTCAATGCACCCTGCTTTACGGCTTCGGCAAGATTGACGCTTTCCCCGTTGATGTGTGGGTCAAACGCATTATGCAGGAGCTTTATCCCGACGGCTTGCCCGAATGTATAAACGGTGCGCGCGGCATCGCCCAGCAGTATTTATTCCATTGGAGAAGAACTCAATAATCAAAAAACCGCTGTGACTGCAAAATCGTCATGGCGGTTTTTCCGTTAAAAATACAGGCACGGTTTCTCAACCCGTGCCTGTGTTTTTTGCTTCATTTTATATGGTTCTGACTCTGATTGCACCCTCAACGCCGCTTGCGTCAAAGGGTTTATCGGTGTCAATAACGGTGTAGCCCATATCCTTTTTGTTTGCGGTGAAAATCGCCGCAACGCTTGCGCCCGCCGCCTTTGCCGCCGCTTCAGCCTTAACTGCAAAATCATCTGCGTTTTCTTTATGAATAAAGCAGGTGCGGCAATCAAAGCTTTCGGGAAGAACGGTGTTGGGCAGGTTTACGGAGTTTTTGATTGCGCCCTTTTCAAGATAATCCGCAAGCTCCTGTGCCGCCATAGCCGCGCAGTTTTCCTCGCTCTCGGGAGTTGAAGCTCCGAGATGCGGAATAGCGGTAACGCCCTGTGCGCCGAGCATCTCATCGGCAGGGAAATCGGTTACATAAGCCGCCGCCTTGCCGCTTTCAAGAGCCGCAAGAATTGCCGCAGTATCAACAAGCTCGCCGCGCGCAAAGTTGAGAATTCTGACTCCGTCCTTCATATTTGCAAGGCTTTCCGAGCCAATCATTCCTCTCGTTGCATCGTTGAGCGGCAGGTGCAGAGTGATATAATCGCTTTCTGCATACACTTCGTCAAGAGTATCCGCAACCTTGAAGTTGAATTTATCCTTTGAGGCAAACGGGTCATAGCCGACGATATTCATTCCGAGAGCCTGAGCCGCGCCCGCAACAAGCGCGCCGATTGCTCCGAGACCGATAACGCCGAGAGTTTTGCCGAGAATTTCGGGACCTGCAAAGCTGCTCTTGCCCTTTTCAACCAGCTTGCCGACATTCTCGCCCTCGCCCTTTAAGGTTTTGCACCAATCGAGAGCTGCGCCGATTTTTCTTGACGACATAAACAGCGCGCAGATAACAAGCTCCTTAACCGCATTGGCGTTTGCGCCGGGAGTATTGAAAACCGCAACGCCCTTGTCGCTGCAAGCGGGAATGGGAATGTTGTTAACACCCGCGCCTGCTCTTGCAATGGCAACGGTGTTTTCGGAAAGCTCCATATCGTGCATTGACGCGGAGCGGACAAGCACGGCATCGGGATTTTCAACGCTGTCCGCGCAGTTATACTTTGCGCCGTCAAGCTTATCAAGCCCGACCTTTGAAATCTTGTTGAGAGTTAATATCTGAAACATAGCTGTCTTTCCTTTCAGTTAGGGGTCAGTTTTTCTTTTCAAACTCGGTCATAAAGTCAACGAGCTTCTCAACGCCCTCAATGGGCATAGCGTTATAAATCGAAGCTCTCATACCGCCGACTGAACGGTGACCTTTAAGGTTAACAAAGCCTGCTTCGGCAGCTTCCTTGACGAATTTTGCGTTAAGCTCGTCGCTCTCCGTTACAAATGTAACATTCATCATCGAGCGGTCGCTCTTCTTGACGGGATTGCTGAACATCTTGCTGTTATCAAGGAAATCATAGAGAATTGATGCCTTTTTCTCATTGTGGAGCTTCATGGCTTCAAGACCGCCGAGGTTCTTAATCCACTCAAGAACGAGCTTGCACATATAAATCGAGTAGCAAGGCGGTGTGTTGTACATTGAATCGTTATCCGCGAGAACCTTATAGTCAAGCATTGTGGGAGTGTAGTCCCTTGCCTTGCCGAGCAAATCTTCTCTGACGATAACGACTGTCAGACCTGCGGGAGCAACATTTTTCTGAGCGCCGCCGTAGATTACGCCGTATTTTGAAACATCCATCGGCTCTGAAAGGAAGCAGGACGAAACATCGGCAATAAGCGGAACGGAGCCTGTGTCGGGCAGGGTTGTAAAGCGAGTGCCGTAAATCGTATTGTTCTGGCAGATATAGAAATAATCCGCATCGGGAGTGAAATTGCTCTTATCAAGCTCGGGAATACAGGAGAAATTCTGCTCCTTTGAGGAGGCAACAACCTTTATATCTCCGTATTTCTGCGCTTCTTTATAAGCCTTTGTTGAAAACTGACCGGAGAGAACATAGTCCGCTTTTCCGCTTCCGTTAAGGAAATTAAGGGGAATTGCCGCAAACTGAGTTGAAGCTCCGCCCTGGCAGAAAATGATTTTATAGTTGTCGGGGATATTCATTACTTCTTTGAAAAGCCCGAATGCGCCGAAAATAATTTCTTCATAAATCTTTGAGCGGTGGCTCATTTCAAGAACGGACTGACCGCTGCCCTTATAGTCGAGCATTTCTGCCGCAGCTCTGTTAAGCACGCTCTCGGGGAGCATTGAGGGACCTGCCGAAAAATTATAAACTCTTGCCATAATAGAAAATCCTTTCTGTGGAAATTATTATTTAAAAATGTTTCTAACTATATGCTATGTAAGGCTCACCCGCAGGTGAAGGCCCGTCAGTCCTCATTAACCATATCGGTTATGCCCAGCTCTTTAAGCTGAATTTCATCAACCTGCGCGGGACATTCGGTCATCGGCTCGCTCGCATTCTGAACCTTGGGGTAAGCGATGACATCACGCAGAGAATCGCAGCCGAGCATCTGCATAACAAGCCTGTCAAGCCCGATGCCCATGCCGCCGTGGGGCGGTGCGCCGTATTTGAAAGCGTCAAGCAGATATCCGAATTTGCTGTGCGCTTCCTCGTCGCTCAAGCCGAGCAGAGAGAAAATGCGTGCCTGAAGCTCGGGATTGGTTATTCTGATAGAGCCTGAGCAAAGCTCAATGCCGTTGAGCACAAGGTCATATGCCTTTGCTCTGACCGCCGCCTTGTCGGTTTCAAGGTATTCAAGGCACTCGTCCATGGGAGCGGTGAACGGATGATGCATTGCAACAAACTGCCGGGTTTCCTCGTCCCAATCAAAGAACGGGAATTCGGTTATCCAGAGCAGATTATATTTGCCCTCGGGAATGATGTCAAGCTTCTTTGCAACCGCCTGACGCAAAGCGCCGAGAACCGAAAGCACGGTTGAATTTTTGCCGTCGCCGATAATCAGCACCACATCGCCCGCTTTTGCGTCTGCCTTTTCAAGAATTGCCGCCATCTCGCCGTCGGTCATAAACTTTGCGAAGGACGAAGCCATACTGCCGTCCTCATTGAGCCTTATCCATGCAAGACCCTTTGCGCCAATGCCTCTGACCATTTCGGTGAGCTTGTCTATCTCTTTTCTCGTGAGCACGGCTACCGCGTTTTTAGCGGTTATTCCGCGCACGCTGCCGCCCGCTTCAAGCGCGCCCGTGAAAACGCCGAAGCCGCAATCCTTGACGGTTTCGCTCAAATCATAGATTTCCATACCGTAGCGGGTATCGGGCTTGTCGCTGCCGTAACGCTCCATTGCTTCTTTATAAGTAAGCCTCGGAAGCGGAAGCTGAATTTCAACACCGAGAGCCTCGCGGAAAACTCTCTCCATATATCCCTCGCCGATTTTAAGGACATCCTCCATATCGACAAACGACATTTCAAGGTCAATCTGAGTAAACTCGGGCTGGCGGTCGGCTCTCAAATCCTCGTCGCGGAAACAGCGGGCAATCTGCATATATCTGTCAAAGCCCGCAACCATTGAAAGCTGCTTATAAAGCTGGGGCGACTGCGGCAGAGCGTAGAATTTGCCCTTGTGAACACGGCTCGGAACAAGATAGTCTCTTGCGCCCTCGGGGGTGGATCTGATAAGAATGGGAGTTTCTATTTCGATAAAGCCGTTTTCATCAAAATAGTCTCTCGTTATTTTTGTTATCTTGTGGCGAAGCAGAATGTTTTTCTGCAAGTCGGGTCTGCGAAGGTCAAGATAGCGGTATTTAAGCCTTGTAAGCTCCGCCGTCTGGCAATCCTCAACTATCTCAAAGGGCGGAGTTTCACTCTTTGCGAGAACTCGCAAATCCGTAACCTCGATTTCGATTTCGCCCGTGGAAATTTCGTTGTTCTTTGAGGAACGCTCTCTGACAACGCCCTGAGCCATAAGCACATATTCGCTTCTGACGCCCGCCGCCTTGTCAAAAATCTCCTTGGGGGTGGATTCGTCAAAAGCAAGCTGAACTATACCCTCTCTGTCTCTCAGGTCAACAAAAATCAGCGCGCCGAGATCTCTCTGACGCTGAACCCAGCCTGCAACGGTTACCGTTTCGCCTGCATTTGCAAGGCGAAGCTCGCCGCAGTAATGTGTCCTTTTAAGTCCCGTCATAAAATCCATTTTTGTTCTGTCCTTTTATATATAGTTTATTTGATATCGCCTAATATTGCCGAGAGGTCAACTCCGTCAAGCTCACCGCCGAGCGACTCTCCCAAAGCCGCCGTTTCCTCCCTGAGCATAAATTCCATAAAGCTGTCCGCAAAATCTGAAACGGCAAGCTCCTTTGTTTCGCCCGAATCCATATTTTTAACCTTCAGAATTCCTGCGGCAATCTCATCATCGCCGAGAACTGCGGTGTATTTTGCGCCTATTTTATCGGCATACTTCATCTGGGCTTTAAGAGAACGCCCCACAACATCCGTCTGAGCGCTTATTCCGCCCGCTCTGAGGTCAGCGGTGAGCGCCGCAGCTTCATATGACGCCTGCTCGCCCATGGTAGCGATGTAAATGTCGCATCCGTTGGGCTTCGGCAGCTCAATTCCCTGAGCCTGCATAAGCATAAGCAGCCTGCCCGTGCCCATGGCGAAGCCGAGCGACGGAGTGTGCGGACCGCCGAGCTCCTCAAGAAGCCCGTCATAGCGTCCGCCGCCGCAGACCGTTCCCTGCGCGCCGATTTCGGTTGAAACAAACTCAAAAACGGTGCGTGTATAATAGTCAAGCCCGCGGACAATGCGCGGATTGACAACATATTCAATATTCATTTTGTCGAGATATTTTTTAACGCTCTCAAAATGCGCGGAGCAGTCCTCGCAGATATAGTCAATGATTGCGGGAGCGTCCTTGGCGATTTCTTTGCAGACGGGGCTTTTGCAGTCAAGAATTCTCATGGGATTCTTTTCAAGCCTGCCGAGGCAGGTGGGGCAAAGCTCGTCCTTTCTCGCCTCAAAATATTCTCTGAGCGCCTTGTGATAATTCTTGCGACATTCGGGGCAACCGATTGAATTTATTTCAAGCTGTAATCCCTCAACGCCGAGAAAAGCAAAAATTTCATTTGCAAGTGAAATTATTTCCGCATCGGCTGCGGGTGCGGCGGCTCCGAGCATTTCAACGCCGAACTGCTGAAACTCTCTCCATCTGCCCGCCTGCGGCTTTTCGTAACGGTAGCAATTAAGCACATAGCAGAACTTCTGCGGCAGAGCCTCGTTGAAAAGACCGTGCTCAAGAAAAGCCCTTGCGGCGCCCGCCGTTCCCTCGGGGCGCAGAGTTATAGACCTGCCGCCCTTATCGTCAAAGGTATACATCTCTTTCTGCACAACATCCGTGGTTTCTCCCACGCCGCGCTGAAAAAGCTCGGTGTGCTCAAAAACGGGCGTTCTGATTTCGCGGAAGCCGAATTTGCCCGCGATATCAAGCATTGTCTGCTCTAAAAACTGATTTTTATAAACCTCAGAGGGCAGTATATCCTGAGTGCCCTTTACGGCTTTGGTAACAATAGCCATCTTTATCTTCCTTTTTCCTTTTCGGATAAAATCAAAGGGTCGTCTTAAATCAGACGACCCCCTCAAAATTTTGCATCTCTGCCGCGAGGAGCGTCACACAAAGGTCAGACCTTATGCTTGGGATTAACGATATCGCGCCAATCCAAATCGCCTCTGGCAAGTGAATGAATAAGAGCCTCCGCAGTTGCAATGTTTGTGGCAACGGGAATGTTATGAACATCGCACAGCCTGAGAAGCGTTGCTTCGTTAGGCTCGTGGGGCTTTGCGGTTAAGGGATCGCGGAAAATCAACAGTAGATCTATTTCGTTGCAGGCGATGCTCGAAGCTATCTGCTGATCGCCTCCCTGAGAGCCGCTGAGAAATCTCGTTATTTCAAGGCCGGTAGCTTCTGCAACCATTTTGCCGGTGGTGCCCGTAGCAAAAAGATTGTGTCTGCTCAGAATCCCGCAGTAAGCGATGCAGAACTGAGTCATCAACTCTTTTTTTGCGTCATGAGCAATAAGAGCAATATTCATCGGCTTTCCCCCTCTCTTTCTAAGTTATAATATCAAATATATCAACATCTGACAAGTAGTTATATAAATTTTTTTGCAAATTTATTCTTCTGCAGGGGCTTCTGCTGCGATATCCTGAGTTTCGGGCTCTTGAATTTCGGGCTCTTCCTCGTCACGCTCAACCGAAACGGCGGCAATCAGCTTCTCGCCCTCGTTGACCTTCATCACGCGCACGCCCTTTGAAGGTCTTGCGCAAACACGGATGGTATCCATGGGGATTCTGATGATAATTCCGTCGGAAGAAATGAGCATAAGGTCGTTTGCGGGGTCAACAACCTCGATTGCGGCAATGTCGCCAAACTTTCTGACATGGTAATTTGTAAGACCGTAACCGCCTCTGTTCTGAGGTCTGTAATCCCCGATGGGGCTGAGTCTGCCGTAGCCTGTTTCGCTGACGGTGAGAACCATTCTGTCCTCTCTGAGAACATCCATGCCGACAACGCAGTCGCCCTCTCTGAGTTTGATCGCGCGCACGCCTCTTGCGGTTCTGCCGATAACCCTTGCATCTTCTTCGTTGAACGAAATGCTCATACCCTTCTTGGTGGCAACAATGATATTAGCCTTGCCGTCGGTAAGCTTAACCCAGCCGAGTTCATCGCCTTCGTCAAGATTGATTGCTATAACGCCGGTTTTGCGGATATTCTTGTATGTATCAAGCTCGGTACGCTTGATAATACCGTTCTTTGTAACCATTGAAAGATATGCTGTTTCCTCCTGACCGAAGTCGGGAACCTTAATCATTGCCGTAACCTTTTCTTCGGGAAGAAGCTGAAGTACATTTACAACATTTGTACCCTTGCTCTGGCGGGAGCCTTCGGGAACATTATAGCCTTTGATTCTGTAAACACGACCAAAGTTGGTAAAGAGCATAATATAATCGTGGGTGGAGCAGGTAAAGAGAGTTTTTACATTGTCCTCTTCCCTCTGTTTTAGACCCACAACGCCCTTGCCGCCTCTGCTCTGCTGCTTATATTCCGCTACGGGTGTGCGTTTGATGTAACCCATATCGGTAAGAGCAAGAACACAGTCATGCTGGGGAATAAGGTCTTCAAGGTCAACTTCGCCGCTGACATCCTGAATCTCTGTTTTTCTTTCATCAGCGAATTTATCCCTGATGGCAACAAGCTCATCTCTGAGAACGCCGTTGAGCTTGATTTCATCGGCAAGAAGCTCACGGTAGTAAGCGATTTTTTCTTCAAGCGCTTTGAACTCTTCAACAAGCTTCTCTCTGTCAAGTCCTTGAAGAGCTTTGAGCCTCATATCAAGGATTGCCTGAGCCTGAACATCATCAAGACCGAAGCGTTCCATAAGTCTTACCTTTGCATCGTCATAGCTTGTGCGGATAATATGGATTACTTCGTCGATATTATCCTGAGCTATGATAAGACCTTCGAGCAGATGAGCTCTTTCAAGAGCCTTCTTCAAATCAAACTGTGTTCTTCTGCGGACAACCTGCTTCTGGTACGCAAGGTATTCGTCGATATAGTTGCGGAGTGTGAGAATCTTGGGCTGTTTGCCGTCCTCAACAAGAGCACGCATAATAATGCTGAATGTTGACTGCATTTCAGTCTGGCTGAAAAGCTTGTTGAGAACAACCTGAGCATTGGCGTCACGCTTAAGCTCAATAACGATTCTCATTCCGTTTCTGTCTGTTTCGTCACGAAGGTCGGAAATGCCTTCAATACGCTTATCTCTGACCTGCTCTGCAATCTTCTTGATAAGAGCGCGCTTCTTTATAAGATAAGGAAGCTCCGTAACGATGATTCTTGTTCTGTTATCTCTTCCGTATTCTTCAAATTCCGTCTTGGCTCTGACAACTACTTTGCCTCTGCCGGTTTCATACGCCTGTCTGATGCCGTATCTGCCCATGATAATACCCTTTGTCGGGAAATCGGGGCCGTGAATATACTGCATAAGGTCATCAAGCGTTGCCTCGCTGTTTTCAAGCACGCAAACGCAGGCGTCAATAACCTCGCCGAGATTATGCGGAGGAATACTTGTCGTCATACCGACGGCAATACCCTGAGAACCGTTTACAAGAAGATTGGGAAATCTTGAAGGCAACGATCTGGGTTCTTTGCGGCTTTCATCAAAGTTGGGGCCCCAGTCAACCGTATCCTTGTCAATATCTTCAAGCATTTTGTTGCTGATTTTGCTGAGCCTTGCCTCTGTGTAACGGTATGCCGCAGGGGGGTCGCCGTCCACCGAGCCGAAGTTGCCGTGACCGTCAACGAGCATATATCTCATTGAGAAATTCTGAGCAAGTCTGACCATTGCGTCATATACCGATGTGTCGCCGTGGGGGTGGTATTTACCGAGAACATCACCGACACAGGTTGCCGACTTTTTGAAAGGCTTGTCCGAGGTCAGATTATCTTCATACATTGTGTAGAGGATACGACGGTGAACGGGTTTAAGTCCGTCACGAACATCGGGGAGAGCACGGTCAACGATAACCGACATTGCATAGTCAAGCATTGCTGCTTTCATCTCGGGCACAATGTCAGATGTAGTAATTAACTGATCCGGAAAAAGTATGTCTTCCGGTTTATAATCTCTGTTATGAGCCATTCTTTCCCACCTCCTTAAATGTCAAGATTGGTTACATATTTTGCGTTATCTTCAATCCACTCACGGCGGGGGTCAACCTCTTCACCCATCAGAAGATTGAAAACCGCATCTGCCGCAATGGCGTCCGAAAGGGTGATGCGGCGAAGCGTGCGCTTTTCGGGATCCATGGTTGTTTCCCAAAGCTCGTGGGGGTCCATTTCACCAAGACCTTTGAATCGGTTAATATCAACCTTTGCGTCCGCCTTATCGCCTCTGAGCTCTGCGGATACTCTGTCTCTCTCCTCATCGGAATATGCCACTCTCTGCGTCTTGCCCTTTATAAGCTTATAAAGAGGCGGAACGGCAGAGTAAACATAGCCGTTTTCGATAAGAGGCTTCATATATCTGAAGAAGAAAGTGAGCAGAAGCGTTCTGATATGCGCGCCGTCAACATCGGCATCACTCATAATTACGATTTTATGATAGCGGAGCTTTTCAATGTTGAATTCATCGCCGATGCCGCAGCCGAGAGCAACAATAAGGGGATTGAGCTTGTCATTATCATAGACCTTATCGAGCCTTGCTTTTTCAACATTGAGCATTTTGCCCCACATTGCAAGAATTGCCTGAAATCTTGAATCTCTGCCCTGAATGGCAGAGCCCGCAGCCGAGTCGCCCTCTACGATATAAAGCTCGCAAAGGGACGGGTCACGCTCGTTGCAATCCTGCAGCTTGTCGGGCATCTGACCCGATTCAAGTCCGTTCTTGCGGCGAACCGTTTCTCTTGCTTTTCTTGCGGCTTCTCTTGCCCTGTTTGCGGTAAGCGCCTTTTCGAGAATAAGCTTGCCCACCGTCGGATTATCGTCGAGATACTGTTCAAGTGCAGAGCCGACGAGTGAATTAACAAGCGTCTTTATTTCGCTGTTGCCGAGCTTCGCCTTTGTCTGACCCTCAAACTGTGCTTCGGTAAGCTTGACTGAAATGACGCAGGTTATGCCCTCGCGGCAATCCTCGCCGCTGACCTTGTCGTCACCTTTAAGAATACCCTTTTCTTTGCCGTACTTGTTGAGAACTCTTGTCAGCGCAAGCTTGAAGCCGTCCTCGTGCATACCGCCTTCGGGCGTATGAACATTATTGGCAAACGATACTATCATATCGGTGTAAGTGTCGGAATACTGGAATGCAAGCTCTGCCATTGCATCGCCCTTTTTGCCCGACATATAAATAACGTCTTCGTGAACGGGTGTTTTGTTTTTGTTGAGGAAAGCGACAAATTCTTTGATGCCGCCCTCATAGCACATTGTTTCCGTGCGCTTTTCTTCGGGAAGCTCCTCCGACGCCGCTCTCTTGTCCGTAAGAGTTATTCTCAGACCCGCATTAAGGAAAGCTTCTTCCTGCAATCTCTTGTGGAGAATGTCATAATCATATGTGATTGTGTCGGTGAACATTTCGGGGTCGGGCTTAAATCTGACTTTTGTGCCGGTAATATCGGTGTCGCCCGTTATTGTCATAGGCTCAACGATAGCGCCTCTTGCAAATTTCATATGATGAATTTTGCCGTTTTTGTGAACTTCAACTTCAAGCCATTCCGAAAGCGCATTTACAACCGACGCGCCGACGCCGTGAAGACCGCCCGAAACCTTGTATCCGCCGCCGCCGAACTTACCGCCTGCGTGAAGAACGGTGAATACTACCTCGAGAGCGCTTTTGCCTGTCTGTTCCTGGATGTCAACGGGAATACCGCGTCCGTTATCCGTAACGCAGATGATATTGCCCTCTTCGATATCAACCTCGATGTGAGTACAGTATCCCGCAAGCGCTTCGTCGATTGAGTTATCAACAATCTCATAAACAAGGTGATGAAGACCCGATGAGCTTGTTGAGCCGATATACATACCCGGTCTTTTGCGGACTGCTTCAAGTCCTTCAAGAACCTGAATCTGACTTGCGTCATAATCCTCGGTGACTACGGTATTCATATCGCCGGCCTGTATTTCTTCATTCAATTCTACATTTTCAATGTTTTCCAAAATTCTGACCTCACATTCCAAGACCTGACATTATGCCTTTTTTCTTCTTTGCTTTCGCAGGCTTGTATTTCGGGGGATTTTCAAGGCGCATTTTTGCTCCCTTTCCCGCCTTTGAAGCAAGGAATTTATTGACGCTGATAACGGGGCTCATCATATCGTCGCACATATAGTCAACACAGTTGGCAAGCATCTGCTGGTCGTTATTCATAGCGCCGAGTATGGTAACGGCAATAAGGCTCTGGGTTTCGTTTGTGCCGTCCTCATAAATATCGTTAAGCAGGTTAAACAGCTTACGCATTTTAACGGGATTGTTTTCTTTAATGGTTTCAAGCACAACGGGAGTACCGTGGTTCATAAAGAAATCCTCGGCAAGAAAGCTGCCGTACTTTTCGCAGTTGGCTTTATACTCTTCCCTGAGCTCCGGATAAATCGCCGTAAAGCGGTTTGCGAGAGTGTTGGGGTCATATGAAACCGAGCCGCTCTTTGCCGCCGCCTTAGAAACGGGCGTGGGAAGCTTTGCCTTTGCGGGCTTCTTATTCTTAGTGCCGAAAGACTCAATCAAGGTGTCGGAAAACTCATTAACAACATATTTTACATCCTTGCCGTCGGCAGTTTCGGGGTCAAGCAGAGAAAGGGAAAGCTGTGAAAAATCGCTGCTGAGGATTTCGCCCTCCTTGCTCACGCCGAGCAACGAAATCTTATTGTTGAAATGCTCGATGCGCAGCGCTTTGTTTTCGCCCCTGTATTCAATCGTAATTCTTCCCGAATCGTTGACCGCGGGAAGCGCTCCCTTTTCAACTCCGTCGGGCACAACGGCGGTGAAGCCGCATTCCGCAAGCGTTGCGGAAAGCCCGCTGTTAATCTCGGCAAGAAGCTCTAAAATATCAGCCATAATTGATCTCCTTTTCAAACTGCAATAATTATGTGTTATTATAACATATTTATATATAAACATAGTTCTATTATAGAAATAATAATATAATATTTAATTATATTTATAAAAATGTTGAGTTTTTTGCCGAAAAAGGGAGCATATCGAAGCCTGATTTCAAGCCTCGGATATGCTCCCGAAAATTTCTTTTTTGTTGTCTTTATAATACCACAAAACCGCCGAAAAGTCAAGTCTTGTTATCCGTTCGGCTTTATGGTATTAGGAATATTGAGGTGATTTAACATGAACGAAAACAGAACCGCTCTTATGTGCGCATTTGCAAGGGCTTACCATTCAGAAAACGCCGAACCGCCGATTTTTAACGATTATCTTGCAAAACGGCTTTTAGGCGACGAAGAATACGGAATGATTGCCGGAAGCCTGACTGACGGAATTAGCTTTTTCAAGCCTGATTTTAAAGGTGACAGGCAATCGGCTCTCGATGCCGCAGCCGGCGTTATCGCTCCGCCCGTGCTTGCCCGAAGCGCATTCGCAGAGCGTTCGCTTGAAACCGCCTGCCTTATCGGAACAAGCGTATATGCGGCAATCGGTTCGGGATATGACACCTTTGCGTACCGTTCGCTCCACCGACCCGAGGGCTTGAAGGTTATTGAGCTTGATTTTGCCGATGTTATTGAAGATAAGCTCCGCAGGCTTGAAAGGGCGGGGATTGATACACCCGAAAACACATATTATATCCCCGCAGAGCAGAAAATGACCTGCCAAACGGCAGTAAGGCTGATTGCAAACGGCTTTAACAGCAGAGTTAAAAGCTTTTGCAGCATTCTTGGCGCAACTCAGTATCTCACAGTCAATGAATTTTCAAACATTCTCGGAATAATCGGCAGGCTTCAGTCGCCCGGCAGCAGCCTTGTTTTTGATTATCACTGCTCCAAGGATGAAAAGCTTGTTTCTCTTGCGGGAGGAGCGGGCGAAAATATGCAGTCGATTTATACATATCTTGAAATTGAACGGCTTCTTTCACGCTTCGGATATCTCATCTATGAGCATCTGAACGCCGCGGAAGCAACGGAGCAGTACTTTTCGGATTATAACAACGCGAACCCCTCCCGTCCCATGAAAGCCCCCGAAAGCTCCGCATACTGCCTTGCCGTCAAAAAGCTCTGATTTTCCGCTTTGCGATATTGACTAATCTTTCGGTTTATGCTATCATATTTTGACTATAAAATAATTATAATGGGAAAGCAGCGATTGTTTTCATATTGTAAAGGAGTATCAGCATGAAGAAAAAGGTTCTTGTTCTTTTCGGCGGCGTTTCGAGCGAGCATGAGGTTTCGCTTTCCTCCGCCTGCTCCGTTATTAAAAATATACCTGCCGATAAATACGAGGTTATCCCCATGGGCATAACCAAAGACGGGCGTTTCTATCTTTACAAAGGCTCGCCCGATATGCTGCCCGATGAAAATTGGCTTCGGGACGAAAAAAATCTTATTCCCGCCGTTATTTCCTGCGACCGCTCCCACCACGGAATAATCCGCCTGACGGACGGCGAAATTGAAAAAATCGACGCGGTTTTCCCTGTTCTTCACGGCAAAAACGGAGAGGACGGCACAATGCAGGGTTTGCTTGAAATTGCAGGACTGCCCTATGTGGGCTGCGACACGGCGTCAAGCGCGGTCTGCATGGATAAGGCTGTAACAAACGCTATGATGGATCTCAGCGGCGTTGCTCAGGCAAAATGGGTTTCTTTTGACAAAAACGCCTATTCCGCCGACAAAGAAGCTTTGCTCAAAAACGCGGCGGAAAAGCTTGGCTTCCCGATATTCGTAAAGCCTGCCAACGCAGGCTCTTCCGTAGGCATAAGCAAGGCGAAAAGCCTTGCGGAGCTTGAAGAAGCCTGTGAAAAAGCGTTTGAGCATGACAAAAAGCTTGTTCTTGAAGAAGGCATAGTCGGTATGGAGGTCGAATGTGCCGTTTTGGGCAACGATGAGCCGATAGCCTCCGTTGTCGGCGAGGTTGTTCCCTGCAACGAGTTTTACGATTACGAAGCAAAATATCTTGCAAACGAAAGCGAGCTTATAATCCCCGCCGGGCTGCCCGAAGAGGTTCTCAACTCCATTCGTGAAACGGCAATCAGGGTTTACAAAATTCTCGGCTGCTCGGGGCTTACGCGAGTTGACTTTTTTGTGCGCTCAAGCGACGGCGCAATAATGCTCAACGAGCCGAACACCATCCCCGGCTTCACCTCAATCAGTATGTATCCCAAGCTTTTTGCCGCTTCGGGAATCCCCTATTCCGAGCTGCTTGACAGGCTGATTGAGCTTGCAATTCAAAAGCATCAGTAAAGAAACGGACTTACCGAAAGGAAAGATATGAAAAAAGCTGTTATTCACATAACCGACCGTCACATTTCCGACGGCGAGGAATTTGTATGCGAGCTGACAACCTCGGGCGAATTTGAGCAGACCGAAAGCGGCTTCACCGTCATATATAACGAAACGGACGAGGAGCTTGCCGACTGCCTGACTACACTTAGCATTGAAGGCTCGGAAAGAATACTGATGACCCGCACGGGCAAATACAACACGGAAATGATACTCGAAAAAGAGCGCCGCCATTCCTGCTATTACTCCACGCCTTACGGAGACTTGATGATGGGAATTTACGCCAAAAGCATTTCAAACAGCTTGGGTGAAAACGGCGGCTGCGTTAAATTTGCTTATACGATTGATTTTAACAACGAGCCGGCTTCCGAAAACGAGCTGACCGTAACCGTTAAAGCACAGGAGGAATAAAAATGTCACTTTTAGTAAAGCAGGCAATCACGGAGCTTCGCACCGCCATAATGGACGCCGCGGGCAGAGCCGTTGCCGACGGTGAATTCCCCGTCGCTCCCCTGAGCGATTTTATAATTGAAGTTCCCGCCAACAGAGAAAACGGAGATTATTCGTCAAACGCCGCCATGGCTTGGGCAAGAGACCTTAAATGCGCTCCGAGAAAAATTGCTCAGACCATCGCCGACAGGCTCTTTCTTTCGGACACATTTTTTGACAGATGCGAGATTGCAGGCCCCGGCTTTATGAATTTTTATCTCAAAGACAGCTTCAACGCCTGCATCATTCAGGATATTCTCGAAAAGAGCGCGGACTACGGCCGCTCGAATTACGGTGCAGGCAAAAAAATCAATATCGAATTTGTTTCCGCCAATCCCACGGGTCCTATGCATATGGGCAACGCAAGAGGCGGTGCGCTCGGCGACTGCCTTGCCGCCGTTATGGATTTTGCGGGCTATAATGTCAGCCGCGAATTCTATGTTAACGACGCGGGCAATCAGATAGACAAATTCGGTCTTTCGCTCGATATCAGATATCAGCAGCTTTTCAAGGGTGAAAAAGCCGTTGAGCTGCCCGAGGACAGCTACCACGGCGAGGATATAATTCAGCGTGCAAAGGAATTTGCCGAAATAAACGGCGATAAATATCTCGACGCCCCCGAAAGCGAGCGCAGGCAGGCTCTGGTTGATTATGCCCTGCCCAAAAATATCGCCGCAATGAAAGAGAATCTCACAAAATACCGCATTGAATATGACACATGGTTTCTTGAAAGCACGCTTCACAATGACGGCGAGCTGAAAGAGACAATCGAGATTATGAAAAGCAAGGGTCTGACCTATGAAAAGGACGGCGCACTCTGGTATAAAAACAAAGAGGTTCTCGGCAAAAGACTTGCAAAAGAGGGCAAAACGCCCGAAGAAATCGAGCGTCTTGAATTAAAAGATGAGGTTCTTATCAGAACCAACGGCAATCCCACTTATTTTGCCGCCGATATCGCCTATCACCGCAATAAGCTCCAAATAAGAGGCTTTGAAAAGGCAATCGATGTATGGGGAGCCGACCACCACGGTCATGTGGCAAGAATGAAGGGCGCGCTTGACGCTATCGGTTGCAGCGGCGATGACCTTGACATAATTCTTATGCAGCTCGTCCGTCTCACGCGGGACGGAGAGGTTGTCCGTATGAGCAAACGCTCGGGCAAGGCTATAACCCTTGTTGATTTGCTTGAAGAAATCCCCATTGACGCGGTGCGCTTCCTCTTTAATATGAGAGAGCCCGGCTCGCAGATGGATTTTGACCTTGACCTTGCCGTTGAGCAAAGCTCACAGAATCCCGTTTATTACTGCCAATACGCCCATGCAAGAATATGCAGTATTCTCAAAAAGCTTGCCGCAGAGGGCAAGGAGCCGAGAGAATGCTCAATTCCCGAGCTTTCTCTGCTGACCGCTCCCGAAGAAAAAGAGCTGATAAAGCATCTTTCATCTCTGACCGACGAGATAATCGCCGCCGCCAGAAACTATGACCCCGCGAAGATTACCCGCTATGCGGTTGACCTTGCAACGCTTTTCCATAAGTTCTATAATTCCTGCCGCGTCAACTGCGATGATGAGGCGCTTATGCAGGCAAGGCTGAGCCTTTGCCTTTGCGTTAAAACCGTTTTAAGCAATGTCTTAACGATGTTCCGAATTACAGTTCCTGAAAGTATGTAATACCGGACTGCCGCACTAAGCGAAGACCAAAAGAAACTAATATGCAAAGAAAACGGCTTGTACCGGAAATTCAACCGGTACAAGCCATTTTAACATTGTATTTAAAGTTAATATCAATATTTAATGTTTCTTTTTAGCCGTTTTTTCCGACTCGGAGTATCTTAATACACCGTCGTCGAAAAAAACGGCTTCTTCATCTTATTGCGACAGTCCCCGATTCTGCTTTTTATTTATACATTATCCGGACCGCAGGCATAATAATCGAGCGGGAACCAGCCTTGGGCAAAGGCGGGCAGGGAAAGCTTTTCTTTTGAGTAAATGCCCGTGAGCATATTTATCGCTTCATAGTGGCTCAGCTCTATATCAGGCTCAGCCTGAGTTTCCGATACCGTGACGGTTGCGCCGTCAACGGTAACTTCAACCGTTTCGTCACGCTTAAAGCCGTGAATAAGCATTTTCAGCGTTCCCGAGCAGAGATTTACCCTCTGCGCCTTGGCCGCAAGAAATGCCTCGATAAACCTGCCGTAATTGAGTATATTCAGCCTTTCAAACATATTGACCGAGGAGCTTTCGCTGATTTTTGCAAGATAAGCACATTCCTCGGTTTCACAGACGGGAACGGGCAGAGAAACGGAATTTTGACCCGTAATCTGCATAACGCACATTATGATTTCAAGCAAATCCTCGGCATTTTTCGCTTTAAGCTCCTGCACCTTGCCGTTCTTACCAACGCAGAAATATCCCTTAAATTCACCGCCGCCGAAAACGGCATAGGGAACGCTCTGCCAGTTTTTCAGAATGTCGAGATAAGCCGCTTCACTTCTGACGGTATAATAAGGCAGACTTTCGTTGAGAGCCTTGATTTTCTTAATGATTTCTCCGTCAGCGGGGGTGATTTCGCGCGCCTCAAAGGCGGGTGAAGCGTCCTCGCCGAGCAGGCGTTTTATATTTTCGGAATCAACAATAAACCTGTATAAACAGCCCGACGGCTCATAGCCGAAATGGGAATATCTCTGCCTTTGACCGCCGAGAACCGAATAATCGTAATCCCCGTCCTTCATCATATCGATTGCCATATTCATACAGTCAATCATATATCCCTTGCGGCGCGAATCCTTGGCAACGGCAACATTGCCTATGCCGAGAACTTTAAGCTGCCTGCCCGCCGCTCTGACTTCCATAGGATAGCAGCCGACAGCCGCCTTTATAACTCCGTCCTCCGAAACGATTACATTGTTATATGCAGGCTCATATTCGTCTTTATAAAGCTTCGGCAGAAGCTCTATAAATCTTATTTCAGGCTCTCCGCCGTCCTCTGCAAAAAACACATCGTCAAGCATATCAAGGAGCTGCTTTGTGTCTTCTTTTTTGCATCTGCCTTTATATAAACTCACCTTATATCCTCCTTATTTCTTCAGTTTCATAAAGTCATTGTAATTGAGTATTCGATAATCACGGCTTTCCGCCGCCTTTGTCTTGTTTTTCTTTCGCCTGATAATAATCATAACAACCAATGCTATTATTACCGCCGCGGCAACGATTTTGAATATCCACGATGAAAAAATGCTTTTTGCAAGCGTGCCGATAAATGCAAAAACGCTTCTTTTTGCGTCCATGCTTGCAACAAGGTCAATCTCCCTTATCGTTTCGCCCGCATAAAGCACGCGCCCCCTGCATATGACCTGACCTTTTTTGACGGGAGCCTTGACAAATTCGGGAACGGTATCTTTGATAGGCTCAATGAGCAGACTTCCCGAATCGGTTCCCGCAGGCACAAGGCTGTAAACGGTTTCGGCAGGCGAAAGCGTTATGTAATCGGTCGATTTGGCGTATTTTATGGGCACCTGACCGACTATTTTGTTTGTGTCGGAGATAGCGACAAGCTCAATGTTTTTAAACGCCCACTCAAACATTTCCTTGCAGTCAAGGAATGCGCCGTTTTCGTTAACGCCGTCATTATCAACATCGTTGAAGGTGGAGTTGAGCGCAACGCCCACATAGTTATAGCCGTCCTTTGAAGCAACGGCAACAACACAGCGACCCGCAACGGAGGTTGAGCCCGTTTTTCCACCCTTGACATATTTGCAGTAATAATCCTTATAAGCGCTGTTAATCATAAAATTGGTGGTATGAATTGTGCGCTCCTTCTGCATATTCGTTTCGGG
>JAEDGK010000130.1 GCA_016297555.1 Clostridiaceae bacterium | reverse complement strand
AGAGATATGCTCCCCGTGCCGCAGCCGAGATCAAGCAGAATCCCGCCGTTAATTCCGCACAAGGAAAGAAGCCTGCAAAAATAATCTGCACGCTTCTCATACTCAACATTATCCGTCAAAGAATCATAAAAACGGGAAAAATTATCGTAGGACATTATTTATCAAGCCTTTTGAAAATCTCTTCGTAGCCGTTGCAGCCGTATTGCAGTGAACGATTAACGCGGCTTATGGTAGCCGTGCTTGCGCCCGTTTCTGCAACAATATCGCTGTAAACCTTTTTATCTCTGAGCATTTTGGCAACAACAATTCTCTGTGAAATCGCTTTGATTTCGGAAACGGTGCACAAATCCTCAAAGAAATCATAACATTCGTCGAGAGTCTGAAGCTTTAAAATCGCTTCAAAGAGAAAATCAACATTTTTGTCCTTAAGCTTATCGCTCATATGCGTCTCCCCTTTTGATTTTTCATACTTTTACGCTTTACTATTTTAACACACGAAAAGCAAAAAGTAAATACTAAACTCCAAAAATTTTCCACGAAGCAAAGCAAATCAGAATGCTTTGGGCAACAAAGCAGGAATATACCAAAGCAAACGGTGATTTAATTAATGTGTTTTTCACCGACACGCCTTTGAGTTTTCCCTCATAAAGCGTATGCAAAAGCTCCGCCGCAAGATACGGCACCGTTCCCGAAAAAACAATCCAAAACGCGCCGAAGCCGCCAAGAATGATGTCTGCGGCAAAAACGGCGGCGCTCCCCGCGATAAAAATCGCCTGCCAAAGGAGCGACAGCTTGGATTTATCAAACATATCAAAAGCGCATTTTAACGCACAGGCAAAAATCAGCATAAACGCCGTCATAAGCCTTGCGGCAACCTGCGAGCCGAGAAGGACAAAAAGCATCGGTATAACATTAAAAAGCGGTCTTTCGATAAGGTCGCATACAAAGCCGTTGACCTTTTTGCCCCTTTTGGAGCGGATAAGCGGAAAAGCGTTGACTGCCAAAAGCAAAGCTGCAACCGACGCCATAATAACGGGCATTGCGCCCTCGACAGGCTCCGCAGCATTAAATCTTCCGTTTTGGGCGATAAACGAATTATATTTCTCAACTATGCCGTAATTCATACAAAACGCGAGAGAAAGCCCGAAGCCTCCTGCCGCACCGAGAGCAAACTCCATGTTCTTCCAGCCGTCAATCATGCCTTTCCCGTGAAGTCTGCCGAAAAGATACTTTCCGTTTTTGAGCGGAAACACCGACAAGACATAAAATTTCATCGCAACAAGCCAGCCGACTCCGCCGAAGAAAAAGCCGCCCGCAATCATTGCAAGCGCAAGATCGTCGCCGCGGATAACAGCCATGGCAAGCATTGAAACGAGCAGGGTCAGATTTGAACCCCACTCCTCACGGCGGGTCAGAGAATAATATATTTTGGGATATATCCCCTTTTCTTTATCATAAGGGCGGTTGAAAATACGGTATCCGATTTGCTCAATTACGGGAACGAGAAGGCAGAAAATGATGATATCCGCCGCAGAATATACTGCTCCGCTCATTGCAGAAAGAGCAAACGCGATAAATCCGCCGCAGACGGAAAACCACAGCGCGCCTTTAAAAGCAAGACCGAAATATCCCTTAACGGGGCGGTAATCGCTCCTGCCGCGGTGAAGCACCATACCTATCGTTTCTCCGTAAGGCTCAATTCCGCCGAAGGTCATTCCCATAAGCCCTGCCGCCGCAGGAATCCAGAAACATTCTCTTATTCCCCCGCCCGAAAACCAAGCCAAAATAAGACCTATAAATGCACCGGGGAGCATTGCTCCCTTTTCGCCGCCGATAACCGCGCCGCGCATACCCCATGCATAGCTTGCTGCAAGGGTTGTAAAAAGAATACAAACCGCCGCGTCAAAAAAGCCCATAGCCCTGCCTCCTCAAAACAAAATCTCGGAAACCTCCGTTTTTTTTATTACATTATACAGTTGTTTAATGCGACAGTCAATAACTGCCGTAAAAAACCGATATGAAGCTCTGCAACGTCCGTTTTTTATTGGGCATTGTTTACAAAACTATCCTTTTCCCTTTGTACAAGATAAACATTGAAAAATTCATATTAATAATTAAAATTGTTGCTATCTCCGATTTTTGCAAATATCGCTTTAAATCGCTAAAATCTTTGTTGACTTTATCGTTGCTTCTATATATAATAAGGTTTAACAAAGTAATATACTTTACCGAAAGGGTGTCAGAAATGTTGAATATCAAAGTTGAAAAAACAACGGCTCCCAAACAGAAGCCCGACGAAACGAAGCTCGGCTTCGGCAGAATTTTCACAGACCATATGTTTATTATGAATTACACCGAGGGTCAGGGTTGGCATGACCCCAGAATAGTTCCTTACGGCAATCTTTCCCTCTCCCCTGCCTGCATGGTTTTCCACTACGGTCAGGAAATGTTTGAGGGTCTCAAAGCTTACAGGGGAGCCGACGGCGAAGTCCGACTTTTCCGCCCCGATATGAACGCAAAGAGAACCAACGCCACAAACAAGCGTCTTTGCATTCCCGAGCTGCCCGTTGAGGATTTTGTTCAGGCAGTCAGCGAGGTTGTCAGAATTGACAAGGACTGGATTCCCTCCGCTCCCGGCACTTCGCTTTACATTCGTCCGTTCATCATTGCAACCGATGATTTTCTCGGCGTTGCTCCGTCAAAAACATATCTTTTCATAATCATTCTTTCTCCCTCGGGCGCTTATTACGAAAGCGGACTTGCTCCCGTTGGCATCTGGATTGAGGACGATTATGTAAGAGCGGTAAGAGGCGGTATGGGCTTTGCCAAAACAGGCGGTAACTACGCTGCAAGCCTTGCGGCTCAGGTCAAGGCACACGATGACGGCTACTCACAGGTTCTCTGGCTTGACGGCGTTGAGAGAAAATACATTGAAGAAGTCGGCGCAATGAACATTTTCTTTAAGATTAACGGCGTTATCGTTACACCGATGCTCAACGGCAGTATTCTTCCCGGAATCACAAGAAACTCGGTTATCGAGCTTTGCAAGAGCTGGGGTCTGCCCGTTGAAGAAAGAAAGGTTTCTGTTGACGAGCTTATCGAGGCTCAGAACAACGGCTCGCTTGAAGAATGCTTCGGCACAGGCACGGCGGCTGTTATTTCTCCCGTCGGCAAGCTTCGCTACAAGGATGATGTTATGACCATCAACGGCGGCAAAATCGGCGAAATCAGCCAGAAGCTTTATGACACCGTAACAGGCATTCAGGGCGGAACCTGCGAGGATAAGTTCGGCTGGGTAACCGTTCTCTGATAAAGCATGGAGAGCAAAAGAATAACCGTTTTTGCGGGTCATTACGGCAGCGGAAAAACAAACATTGCCGTTAATTACGCGCTTAAACTTCGCAAAGAATTTGACCGGGTTGACATTGCCGATCTCGACATTGTCAACCCTTATTTCAGAACAAAAGACAGCGAAAAACAGCTTGAAAAAAGAGGAATTCATCTTATTTCCTCAGAATACGCCAATTCAAATGTTGATGTGCCCGCGATGCCCTCAGAGGCTTATGCGATAATTGACGACACCTCGCTAAGGGCAGTCATTGATGTGGGCGGAGATGACCGCGGCGCGCTCGCGCTCGGCAGATACGCTCCCGCCATAATCGAGCAAAACGATTATGAAATGCTTTTTGTTGTTAACAAATACAGACCGCTGACTTCCGACTGCGCTTCGGCTCTAAGAGTTATGCGCGAAATCGAAACGGCGGGCGGTATCCGTTTCACGGGAATAGTCAACAACTCAAATCTCGGAGACGAAACAACCGAGGAATGTGTTCTCGCCTCTCTCGGCTATGCCGATGAAATTTCAAAAGCAAGCGGACTGCCCATCAGAATGACCGCCGTCAGAGAGGAGCTTTTTGACGGACTCCGGGATAAAGTCATCAACTGCTTTGCGATAAAGCTTTATGTTAAGCAATCGTGGGCAAAACAGGAGGAAGATTTATGGCAAGAGTAACCTTTAACACTGAGCTTTGCAAGGGCTGCGGGCTTTGCGTCGGCGCCTGCCCCAAAAAAATCGTTGCATTGCTCAAAGAAGAAATAAATTCAAAGGGATATCACCCTGCGGGTATAACGGATCAGTCCGCCTGCATCGGCTGCGCTTTCTGCGCCACCATGTGCCCCGACTGCGTTATTACCGTTGAAAAGTAAGGAGGGAAAATCGAATGGCTGAAAAAGTTTTAATGAAGGGCAACGAAGCCCTTGCCGAAGCGGCTATAATGGCGGGCTGCCGCCATTACTTCGGTTATCCCATAACTCCGCAAACGGAGGTTGCCGCCTATATGGCAAAAAGAATGCCTTTAATCGGCGGAACATTTTTGCAGGCAGAAAGTGAAATTGCGGCAATAAATATGGTTTACGGCGCGGCAGCGGCAGGCAAAAGAGCTATGACATCAAGCTCCAGCCCCGGAATATCTCTTAAAAGCGAAGGCATTTCTTACCTTGCAGGCTGCGACCTGCCCGCTCTGATAGTCAATGTTCAGCGCGGAGGCCCCGGTCTCGGCGGCATTCAGCCCTCGCAGTCGGATTATTTCCAGGCTACCAAGGGCGGCGGACACGGCGATTTTCACC
>JAEDGK010000129.1 GCA_016297555.1 Clostridiaceae bacterium | reverse complement strand
AAGCGGAAACATTCTTCTTACCGTTCCGCTCTGCTTTATGCTCTGCCTTGACGGACTGCTCGGCATTGCAAAGGTTTCTCTTATCAGATTTTTTCATATCAACGCATTTAAAAATATACGCACACCCCTGCACGATCATTTCAGAAAAAACAAGGGTTGGTCAAACTCTCAGGTTATTTTCAGATTTTGCATAATTCAGACGGTCATTTCCGCCGTTACCGTTGCTGCAATGAGGTAAGTGCGAAAGCGAGGTTAAAAAATGTATCGGCTGCTGATAGTTGAGGATGACAGGGGGATTGCTCAAGCAATCAGAGAGCAGGCGGAAATGTGGGGGCTTGAGGTTCGCTGTGTCCGCAATTTCCGCAATGTTACCGCAGAATTTGCGGAGTTTGACCCTCACATCGTTTTGCTTGATATTGCCCTGCCGTTTTATAACGGATTTCATTGGTGCAGCGAAATACGAAAGGTTTCCAAGGTTCCGATAATTTTTATTTCCTCCGCCTCGGACAATATGAATATAGTTATGGCAATGAATATGGGCGGCGACGATTTTATTGCAAAGCCGTTTGACAGGAGCGTGCTGATGGCAAAGCTTCAGGCAATGCTCCGCCGAACCTATGACTTTGCGCCGTCCGTTCCCGTTCTTGAACATAGGGGAGCGTTGCTGAATACGGGCGACAATACGCTGACCTATGAGGGCGAAAAAATACCGCTCAGCAAGAATGAATACAGAATTCTTCTCATTCTCATGGAAAGCCGCGGCAAGGTTGTCAGCAGGGAGCGGCTTATGGAGCAGCTTTGGGAAAGCGACAGCTTTGTTGACGAAAACACTCTGTCGGTTAATGTCAATCGCCTGCGTAAAAAGCTTTCTGCGTCAGGGCTTGAAGATTTTATTACTACAAAATTCGGCGTGGGCTATATAATATCGGATTAAAGAAAGGCGGAGCCAATGAAGCTTTTTTCAGACTATATAAAACAGCGGCGGCGCGGGATTGCGTTGGGTGCGGTTTGCTGTCTAATATTCATAATAAGCTTTTTCCTTTATCATCTGCCTGTGAAGGCGGTCATATATCCCGCCTTGCTTTGTGCGGTTTTCGGAATTGTGTTTGCCGTTGTTGATTTTTGCAGGGTTAAGCGCAGAAGCGAGCTTCTCAGCGGGATAAAGAGCCTGACCGACGCAGTGTCGCTTGATTTTCCTAAAATTGACGGGATTGAGGATGAGAATTATCAGCGCATAATCAGCCTTATCTGTGAAGAGCAAAAGGAATACCGCGACGCGGTTAATATGCGCTATGCCGATATGGTGGATTATTACACCGTTTGGGCGCATCAGATAAAAACGCCGATAGCTTCAATGCGCCTTAGCTTGCAGGGCGAGGATTCCGCTCTTTCACGCAGGCTTTCCGCAGAGCTTTTTCGCATCGAGCAATATGTTGAAATGGTTCTGACCTTTCTGCGGCTTGATTCTGAGAGCACCGATTATCTTATTAAAGAATATGATTTGGATTGCCTTATAAAGCAGGCGGTCAAAAAGTTTTCGGGCGAGTTTATCGACAGAAAGCTGAGCCTTGCTTATCAGCCGATAAAGGTAAATGTGATAACCGATGAAAAATGGCTGTCTTTTGTTATTGAGCAAATTCTTTCAAACGCGCTCAAATATACTCCCGAGGGCGGCATTTCCGTTGTGCTTGAAAGCCCTGCGACGCTTGTTATAAGCGATACGGGCATAGGCATAGCTCCCGAGGATTTGCCGCGCATTTTTGAAAAGGGATATACCGGCTATAACGGGCGCAGTGACAAAAAAGCAAGCGGCATAGGCTTATATCTGTGCAAAAGAGTTTGCGATAACCTCGGTCACGGCATATCCGTTAAATCCGAGCTTGACAAAGGAACTGCCGTCAGGCTTGATTTGAGCCGCAGAAATATAAGGCATGAATAAGACATTTTTACTTTTCTTACAAAAGTGTTAGATTTCAAGGGGGATTTGTAAGCCGATTCTATGGCGAAGCAAATCCCTTTTTTGCTACAATACAGGCAGAAATTCCGAAGGAGGATTTTTGTTATGAGTATCTTGGAAGCGAGCGGAGTTAAAAAAATCTACACAACCCGCTATGGAGAAAACAAGGTTGAAGCGCTGAAAAATGTTTCGTTCAGCGTTGAGCAGGGGGAATATGTTGCCATTATGGGTGAATCAGGCTCGGGCAAAACAACTCTGCTTAATATTCTTGCGGCTTTGGATAAGCCGACCGCGGGCACGGTTTTGCTCGACGGCAAGGATGTTTCAAAAATAAAAGAATCACAGACGGCGCAGTTCAGGCGTGATAATCTCGGATTTGTGTTTCAGGAATTCAATCTTCTGGACACATTCTCCGTTGAGGACAACATCTATCTGCCGCTTGTGCTTTCGGGCAAATCTCACGCAGAGATGAAAAGCAGACTGGCACCGATTGCCGAGCAGCTCGGCATAAAGGATTTGCTGAAAAAATATCCTTATGAGATTTCGGGCGGTCAGAAGCAGCGCGCGGCGGTTGCAAGAGCGCTGATTACAGCTCCTAAGCTTATCCTTGCGGACGAGCCTACGGGTGCACTCGATTCAAAATCAACCGATGAACTGCTTGACCTTTTTGCTCAAATCAATAAATCGGGGCAAACAATTTTAATGGTTACTCATTCCGTTAAGGCGGCAAGCAGAGCGGGCAGAGTTCTGTTTATCAAAGACGGAGAGGTGTTCCATCAGCTTTACAGGGGCAGAAACGATAATGAGCAGATGTATCAGCTTATTTCCGACACGCTCACGATTTTGGCAACCGGCGGTGAAGCAAAATGAAAAAAAGTCTTTATCCGAGCCTTGCTTTAAACGGTATGAGAAAAAACAAAAAGCTTTATATTCCGTTCATCATCACAAGCGTAACTATGGTGGTTATGCAATATATCATTTCATTTCTCGCAACAACGCCGACTCTCGATTATATGCGCGGTTCGGAAACGATGCGTACAATGCTCGGCTTGGGCGGAAATGTTATGGCGGTTTTTGCTCTGATATTCCTGTTTTACACACATTCGTTTCTTGTTCGCAGGCGAAAAAAGGAATTCGGGCTTTATAATATTCTCGGTATGGGCAAGGGAAATATTGCGGTTATTATGCTCTTGGAAACATTTTTTACCGCCGCCATTTCACTTGTATCCGGGCTTTTTCTCGGAATAGTTCTCTCAAAGCTTGCCGAGCTCGGGCTTATTAATATAATGAAAAGCGATATAAATTACAGCTTTTATATATCAGGCGAAAGCATTTTGAGAACGGTTATCATTTTCAGCGTGATTTTTGTGCTGATTTTGCTTAATACTCTCAGGCAGATTAAAACAGCAAATCCCGTTGAGCTGTTTCACAGCGAAAATGTCGGCGAAAAGCCGCCAAAGGCAAATTGGCTTTTGGGCATTGCCGGAATTATCCTTTTAGCCGCCGCTTACACGATTGCGATTGTCATAAAAGAGCCTTTGACGGCTATGACCCTGTTTTTTGCGGCGGTTATAATGGTTATTGTTGCAACCTATCTGCTGTTTATTTTCGGCTCTGTGGTGCTGTGCCGCGTGCTTCAAAAGAATAAACATTATTATTATAAGCCCAATCACTTTGTTTCCGTTTCATCGATGGTTTACCGAATGAAAAGAAACGGAGCGGGTCTTGCGTCAATTTGTATTTTGGCAACCATGGTGCTGGTTATGATTTCCTCCTCCGCCTGCCTTTATTTCGGAGCGGAGGACTCACTTAAAAGCCGATATCCCACCGATTTTTCCGTTTCAATAAATATGGAAAAAGATGAAGAGCTGAGCAATGAAAATGTCAGCAAGCTGCGCGCTCGGATTGAGAAGCTGACGGACACCGAAAAAATGCAGGTTAAGAATGTTTCCGATTACCGATATGTTTCCATAGACGGAATAATGGAAAACGGCGTTCTTGAAACAGACCCAAACTCTGTAAATGAGCTCAACCGTTTGTCATTCAACTCCGTAACGCAGATATATATTATTTCACTTGACGATTACAACCGAATGATGGGCAAGAACGAAACACTTGAGAGCGATCAGGTGCTTATTTATCCCTATCGCGCAAATTATGATTGGCAAACCTTTGAAATCAGAGGCTGCGGAGCTTATAGTGTCAAAAAGGTTCTCGACAGCTTTAATGTCGGTGGCTTTGCAACGATGGATATTGCTTCTTTTGCGTTTGTTATTATGTCCGACATTCAGGAATTTGTTGCAAATAATATGGATTTTTCATATTATTTCGGTTGGCTTTATTCTTTTGACAGCGATGCATCTCAGGAAATGCAGATTGAGCACGCCAAATATCTGCGTAGCTGCTTACGCGATATGGGAAAAGAGAATCCTGACGGAATTTCATTCACACTCGAAAGCAGAGCATATGAGCGTTCCGATTTTTACGGAATCTACGGCAGCCTTTTCTATCTCGGCATAATGCTCAGCATCGTGTTCATTTTGGCGGCTGTGCTCATTGTCTATTATAAGCAGATTTCCGAGGGCTACGAGGATAAATCCCGCTTTGAGATAATGCAAAAGGTTGGTATGACAAAAACCGATATCCGCAAAAGCGTCAATTCGCAAATGCTCACGGTATTCTTACTGCCGCTGATAACCGCCGTTATCCATCTGGCATTTGCATTCCCGATAATC
>JAEDGK010000128.1 GCA_016297555.1 Clostridiaceae bacterium | reverse complement strand
ATATCGTTCTGAGCTGCAAAGTCAAGGCTCTGATAAGCCTCGGGGGTTATGTTGTGATGTATTGCTGCGGTGTCAACAACAACGGGTCTGTCCCCATAGTAGCTTTTCGTGTCGATTGTGATTTTGCTCCAATCCTCTTCGCTTCCGCCGTAGCAGATATCTGTAGCCGGTATGTTTCCCAAAGCGCCGCTCATAATTTCCGTAAGCGTTGACGGCAAGTAAACATATTTCAGAGAGGTATCGTTTTCAAACGCATAGACGCCAAGCTCTGTTACGCCCTCGGGAATCACGATTTTTTCAAGTGAATAGCATTCGGTAAAGGCGCTGCTCTTTATCTTTGTCAGTGTTGACGGAAGGCTGACAGAGCGAAGCGAGGAACAGGCGGCAAAGCACATTTGATCTATGATTGTTACGCCCTCGGGAATTTTTACGGATTCAAGGCTTTGACAGTCAAAAAAAGCCTGTGAACCGATTATACTGACTGTCTCGGGGATAACAACTTCCCGGACAAACAGACAGTGTGAAAACGCATTATGGCTGATTTCCGTAACGCTGTCCGGAATGGTGTATGTTTCGTCGCAAAAGCAGGCAGGGGCTTTTACAAGCGTTGTTTTGTTCTTATCAAAAAGAACTCCGTATTCGCCGCTTGAATAATTCAGGTTGTTTTCATCAACAACGATGTAACTTAAATCGGCCGATTCAAAGGCACGACCTGAAATTTTTGCTACAGTTTTTGGAATGTATACGGTGGTTACCGTGTCATCGCCGAATGTGTAGGAATCGTCAACCATGATGTGATCTTTAATTTCGGTAACCTCATATCCGCCGAGCGTTTCGGGAATGTGGATTTCGTCAAGCCCCTCATAGTCGATTTTGGTTATGGCGGCTTTGTCACCGGTAACAGTGTAGGTGAAAATACCCTCTGTCAAATCCTCTGCACTTGCGGCAAAAGAGAGCGAAAGAACGCAGACAAAGCATAACAGCGTTACAACCACTGCAATCAATTTTTTTGTTTTCATTTTACTTCCTCCAAAGTGAAAAAAATCATACCAAAATTATAATATTATTATAAGCTTTTTTCAACCCATATAAATAGAAATTTAGAAATAAAACAGCCGTTAGTTCCGTTTTAACTACCGTTTATTCCTTTATCATTGAAAAAATCGAATAAAAATGATATATTTCTAAAGTTAGTGACATTTATTTTTTATTATGGTATAGTATTGCGTGTGTGGGGGATTGGTATGAAAATTGCTGTTTGTGAAGATGAAAAAAATATCGCAGAGAAGCTTGCAGAATATATCAGTGATTTTATGAAGTCAACATATTTTGAATTCAGTATAGATATTTTTCTTAGGGGAGAGCAATTCTTAAAATCGTCTGAATACTATGATTTGCTGTTTCTGGACTGCGAGCTTCCGGACATTAACGGGCTTACTCTGGCAAAGGATCTCAGAGAACGTGATATTGAAACCGAAATTATATTTGTTACTGCATACGATGACTATGTATATGACAGCTTTGAAGTCAGACCGTTTCGCTATTTACTTAAGCCGATATCCGAAAACACTATAAGGAAAGTTTTGGCAAGCTTTATTTCGGCTTACGAAAAAGAACGGTGTATCAGTATTCCGACAGCAAGAAAAAACAATGTTGTAAATCTGAATGATATCGTCTACATAGAATCCGACGGAAAATATTCAATAGTCAGACTGATTAATAACGACTCCTACAAATCCATTAAGTCAATCTCCGATTTTGATACAGAAATTGAAGTTGGCTGCCAAAGCTTTTTCAGAACGCACAGGCGCTATCTCGTCAATATGAAATATATTTCCGAAATTCACGGAAACATAATTATTTTTGCCAACGGTGAAAGGGCGGAAATAAGCAGACGCAACATTTTCGATTTTAATAAAAAATATATAAACTATCTAAAATGCTTTGCAAAGTAAGGATGTGAGCGCATGATAAGCACGGTAACGGCAATTGCATATATCTTAAAGGATGCAGCGGCTGTAGTCAGTTTGCTTATGATTATGCGCTTCATTTTTTTGAATAATATCACGCTCGGCAAGGCAAGACCGTTGCTCATTGCCGTAATGCTGCTGTTCAACGCGTTTTTCGGCGCATTTTATCTGATGAATAATACGCCCGATTACAAGGCGGTAATGGATTTTGTTTCAAATATTCTGTATATTGCCGCCCTGCAAATGCTGACCGACAACAAAAAGCTGTCTAAGATTATATGGCTTGTATTTCTTTACACTTTTACCGCAGATATGTTCTTTTCTTTAATTTCGCAGTATATCGGCGAGCCTTTATACAGGGAATGTATTGTTGATACGGTAATTTTTGTGTTTGTTTGTATATTTATAAGAACTACGGCGCAAAAGTCTCAGGTGAATTTTCTGCCCAAGGTTTTTGAGGGAATACCGAAGTGGATATACGTTGTGCTGCTGTTGTTTGAGCTTACCTGTTATTACAAGGAGTTCGGAATTTCTTCAGCATGGTATAATCTTTTATACATTATTTCTTCGGCGGCTGTCATCGTATGCGTTTTATATCTTGTGTTCAAGATTTTCTATATGTCGTATCAGCAAAACAACATTTTGCAGCAAATGGCGATTCAGAAGGATTTCGGAGAAAAAGCCGTTATCGGTGACGAGGAATTAAGACGCTTTCGGCACGATTATAAAAACCACATGATTGTTGTTAACGCCTTTCTTGAAAGCGGGCAGGTCAATGAGGCCCGGGAGTATCTGGAATCGGTCAACGACAGTATTAACGGCGTTATCAATAAAATAAAAACCGGAAACTTTGTTTCGGATGCGATACTTAACAACAAGGCGGTTTCGGCGGCGAAGAATTCTATAAATATAGCGTTTACGGGCTTTGTTCCGTCCGCAGGAATTAAAAACGAAGACCTGTGTACAATTCTTGCCAATCTTGTTGACAACGCCGTTGAAGCGTGCGAAAAGCTGGCTTCCGATGACATAAAAACAGTTGAAATTGAAGCGAATATCGTGAACGGATTTTTCCTTTTGAGTGTTTCAAATCCCGTGGAGGACGGGGAAAAAATCAACCTGAAAACAACAAAGAAGAACCGGAAGAATCACGGTATAGGTCTTAAAAATATTGAAAGGACAGTCAAAAAATATGAGGGTGCAGTGGTTGTCAGCTGTGAAGCAAATATCTTTACGGCTGATGTCAGAATGAAGCTTCTGAAAGAAGAAGGCTGACGAAGTAACGCTGTCCGTGTTTTATCAACAGTCTGTTAAGCACAGGCTGTTTTTTCTTTTGTAAAATAGCTTGCCGTTAGTTCCGTTTCTCAAGCCGTTAGTTCCTTTTTTGTTGACATCATATTTTATTAATGATAATCTGAAGAGTGTGAAAAAATGGCTTTTATCAGCCGAATTTATCAAAGGAAGGGAAAAACATGAAAAAACTCGCGAAACAATTTTTATCATTGACGTTATCATTGATAATGGTTTTGTCAATCGCTCCGTTCGGCAGCCTGACGGGTATTGCAACCGAAGCTAAGGCTGCGGGAGTCAGTCATTACAACGGAATTGTTGCCGCAAAGTGGGCAGAGGATCATCTGAATGATTCGTGGTCATATCTTGTAGGCAAAGGTTATTATGACCCGAAGGACGGAGGAGATTGTGCCAACTTTGTGTCGCAGTGTATCTATATGGGCGGCATGGATATGAACAAATTCTGGAATTACAACGGCTATCTTGCTCATTTCGGTTCGGCAAGCAACGGCTCATGGATCAGAGCCCACAGGCTTTATGAATATGTTGTATCGCAGGGAGGGGAGTCTATCAACGCTCCGTCCGCAAGCCAGGTGAGCATAGGCGACCTGATATTTTGGAAAACGACTAACGATGGACTGATGCATCACAGTGCAATCGTTGTTGACATTGTTAACGGTGTACCCGAAATTGCTTATCATTCAACGAGATATCCAAACGGTGCGGAGAAAAACGTAAGAGAAAAGAACTGGACTTTGGGGTATGCTTCGAACCGAATATATCTTGTAAAAATGCATGGTGAGACCTGCGTCTTCTCAAATCCGAAGAATTTTGACGTCTACATTGCTCGTGCTTCATCACCGTTCAGAGCAAGTGCTGACAAAAATTCAGCAAAAATAAAGAGAAACATATATAAAGGCGAATATATCCATGTATATCAAACAAGACAAAATCAGGGCTATACATGGGGCTACTGCAATTTCCTCGGCGAATGGGGCTGGACGAATCTCGGAAACTTTGCTTACAGCTATCACGCTTCGTCCTATACGCCGTCGCACGTTTTTGCCGATTGGTTCACGGCAACGGCGCCGACCTGTATCAGCGAGGGTGTTTCAAAGCGCATCTGTACACGCTGCGGATATGAGGAAACCAGGTCTATTGCTGCGAACGGTCATACTCCGGGAGCCCAAGCAACCTGCACAACGCCGCAGCTATGTACCGTTTGCAACGCACTGATAAAAGACGCACTCGGTCACGATATTGATGAAACCTTTGTTGAGGCGGACTGTCTGAATGACGCTTATCTCGACGGTAAATGCAAACGCTGTGACCTTACATACTCTTATGAGGCAACCACAGCTCCTTGGTCGGACTGGTCACCGGTTTCACATAAGGTCAACGATTCCAAAAACGAGAGAACCAGAACGACTTATCGCTGGAGACAAAAAGACACAAAGGTTACAAACACCGCGAGCGAAGCCGGCTGGACGAAGATAAAGTCGGAATGGGAACAGAC
>JAEDGK010000020.1 GCA_016297555.1 Clostridiaceae bacterium | reverse complement strand
TTATCCTGATTGAGGAGCACAAAAATGTCACATAATTCTAAAAATAAATTTATATATATAATCAGCGGCGTTATAATAATTACAGCGGTTTGCATAGCCGGAGCAAAATTTCTTTTGCCCGACGCATCATCCGAAAGCAACACTTATTTTCATTCTGCGGAGCAAACAGCCGAGCGCAGTACTCTGACGAAAAGAATAACCGAATTTTTAACCGAAACCGTTTCGCAAACGCTGTCAACCGCCGCTTCCGAAACAAATCCTCAGACCGACATTAAGACAACGGCAAAGAAGACGCAGACCGCTTCCGTTCCTCCCAAATCCGAAACCGACAAAGCCACACAGCGAAATCCGCTGTTTACTCTTCCGAGTTTTAACGGAAAGACAACTACCGTTCCCGTTACTCCCGGAGATTACAGTTGCTTTGATAACTGCGCTTTTATCGGAAATTCAAGAGTTTTAGCACTGAAAAGCTACGGGCTTGTGAAAAACGTCTATGCTGCCGTCGGCTTGAATGTTGACACCATTTTTACAAAATCCGCTCCCGGCAGCAGCGTTCCCGTTATCGATGAGCTTAACGGCAAGCATTTTGACAGAGTGTATATTATGCTCGGTGACAATGAGTGCGGCTGGCCTAACACAAGCGTTTTCATAAAGAAATACGCAAAGGTAATCGACGCGGTCAGAGAAAGAGTTCCCGAGGCAGAGATATATCTGCAATCGATTCTTCCGATAAGCAGCGAAGCTTCTGCCAAAAACGAATACGGCTGCAACAATGACGCCATAAACAATCTTAACGAAAAAATCAAACAGCTTGCGGCTGACGAAAACGTTCATTACATTGCGCCCGCCGAAGCTCTGAAAAATTCCGAAGGCGCTCTTCCCGCCGAGGCGGCGAGCGACGGAGTTCATATGAACAAAAAATATTGCAAAATATGGCTTGACTATTTGGTTGAACATTATTATTAATTTCAAACGGGTGACACAAATGACAAAAAAGCTTTCGGCAGTTATACTTGCCGTTATTCTTGCAGCTTCACTTTTTGGATGCACAAAAAGCAAAAACGCCGATTATGACGCGGACAAAATTGCCGACGCACTCAGCATCGGACTTGAGTTCGGCGAGCAGCTTGAAAAGAGCACAACCGAAATTGCCTGCTCATACTACGGAATTGATTCCGCCCTTTGCGAAAAGATTGCTTTTTACATCGGAAGCGGAGCAACTGCCGATGAAATAGCCGTTTTCAATTGCGTTGACTCAAGCGCGCTTGAAAAAGTTACGGACGCAGTTAATTCACGAATCGAATATCTGCGTGACGGTTACAGCAGTTACGGTCCGCAGGAGGTTCCGAAAATTAATTCTGCCGCTGTTATCACACACGACAACACGGTAATTCTCTGCATCTGCGAAAACCCCGAAAATGCCGAAAGCATTGTTAAAACCGCTACAGAACAGTAATTTTTAACGGAGAATAGGGTTTATGGTTTTTTCTGAGCCTGTTTTTATGTTTATGTTTTTGCCTGTTTCGCTGCTTATTTATTATGCGGCGCCTTTCAGGTTTAAAAACGCTGTTTTGTTTTTGACCGGCTTGCTCTTTTATTCTTGGGGCGAGCCGTTTTATGTGCTCATTATGATTTTGTCAACGCTGATTGACTATTCGGCGGGCAGAATTATTGACAGATTTCAGGATAAACCCTCAATCAAAAAAGCAGCGCTCATTGTTTCCGTTGTTATGAACCTGTCGCTTCTCGGTATTTTTAAATACAGCGGATTTTTTGTCGAAAGCGTCAATTCCGTTCTCGGGCTGTCGCTCAACAATCCAAATCTTCCGCTCCCCATCGGCATAAGCTTTTTTACATTTCAATCCATGTCTTACACGATTGATTTGTATCGCGGAAATATCGGCGTTCAAAAAAGCTTTATTAATTTCGCCGCGTTTGTCACAATGTTTCCGCAAATCGTTGCAGGTCCCATCGTCAGGTATGAGGACATTGCCAAAGAGCTCGAATTCAGGAAAATAAATTTTGAAGAAATCAGCAGCGGTATTTCGCTTTTTATCTGCGGACTTTGTAAGAAGGTTTTGATTGCAAACTCCGTCGGCGAGCTTTGGTCAACGGTTAAAACGGAAAACTTTGATTCTTTGCCCGCCGCCACGGCATGGCTCGGAATTATCGCTTTCACGCTTCAGATTTATTTTGATTTTTCGGGCTACAGCGATATGGCTGTCGGCTTGGGAAAAATGCTCGGCTTTAATTTCCCGAAAAACTTTGATTATCCCTATAACTCCGCAAGCGTCAGCGAATTCTGGAGAAGATGGCATATGACGCTCGGAGGCTGGTTTAAAAGCTATGTTTATTTTCCTCTCGGCGGAAGCAAAAAAGGAACGGCTAAAACAATCCGGAACCTGCTCATTGTATGGTTTTTGACAGGTCTTTGGCACGGCGCAAGCTTTAATTTTATAATTTGGGGCTTGTATTACGGAATTCTGCTGATTCTTGAGAAATTTGTTTTCGCTCGCGTTATCGATAAGCTTCCCTCCGCCGTCAAGCATTGTTACACTTTATTTGCCGTTATTATAGGCTGGGTAATTTTTGAGATATCCTCCCCTGCTTCACAAATAGATTTTATCGGCGCAATGTTCGGCGCGTCGGGTATTTTCTTCAACTCTCAAACTCTTAATATGCTCCATAGCTATGCCGTTACAATCGTTGCCGCGGCTGTGATTTCAACGGGTCTGCCCCTTAAAATATCCAAAAAGCTTCTTGCGGGCAAAGCCGAACCGCTTGCCGTGGCGGGCGAATTTGCTGGCTTGACCGCCTGCATTGCCTATCTTGTTGACGCTTCATACAATCCGTTTTTATATTTCAATTTTTAGGAGCAAGCATGAAAACGAAAATCATCAGAACAGTCGCTTTCTTTTTAATAATAACGGTTATTCCCGCTTTGACTCTTTTCGGCAAAAAAGAAACGGTCAGCTACAACGAAAACAAGGTTCTTGCCGAATTCCCCGAATTCAGCTTTGATAATTATAAAAGCCGTTCTTTTATGAAAGGCGTTAGTTCATATTTTTCCGACCATTTTGTTTTAAGAGAGCGGTTTATCAAGCTGAAAAACGCTCTTGACAAAGCAATCGGGAAAGATGAGATAAACGGCGTTATTGAGGTTGACGGCTCTCTTATTCAGGTTTTCAGAAACACCGAGCCGAAAACAACAGAAAGAAATATTGCCGCGCTTAACAAGCTTAAAGCAAAACATTCCGAAATTCCGTTTTATTTTCTGCTTGCACCCACGGCGCAGGAAAAATTCAAATCATCTCTGCCCACCTATCTTGATGAAAGCGATGAAAATGGATATATTTCCGAGTGTTTCAAAAAACTTGACGGAATCGAAAGTATAGATGTTTTTAAAGCGGTAACCGAAACGCCCTATGCGTTTTACAGAACCGACCATCATTGGACCGCAGAGTGTGCATATGCGGCATATGCCGAAGCAGGCAAATCGCTCGGATATGATCCGCTTCCCGAAAGCTTCTTCGATATTCAAACCGTTTCAAGCGATTTTAAAGGCACTCTGTATTCAAAAACACTTAATGAAAAAATAACGGCGGATGAAATCAAAGCCTGCCGAAACGGGAGCAGCTTTACTCTCACAGTTCCCGATAAAGCTTACAATTCGCTGTACTTTGATAAATTCCTTTGTGAGAAAGACAAATACCTTTATTTTCTCGGGGGCAATTACGGAGTTTGCACGGTTAAAAACAATTCTTTAAATTCAGGCAAAAAACTACTTTTAATCAAGGACAGCTATGCGAACAGCTTTATTCCGTTCATTGCGGAGCATTATTCCGACATAACCGTAATCGACCCGCGATATTGCTCCGTAAAACAGCTCTCAGCAGTTAATCCGTCGGATTTTGACGCCGTTCTGATACTCTTCAATGCCTTGGGATTTTCTCAGGAGCAGAGCTTTACAATAATTGAATTTTTGGGAGAAAACAGATGAAATCGATTATCAAAGAAAAATGCATTGCATTCCCCTGCGGCCGCGAAATCGCCGCGGGTCTTTGCCGTTTTTCCCGTTTTTTCAATTTTATATGATTTTTACCGCCGAATTTTTTCTTTCGGCGGTTTTTTTCTGCTGAAATTTATGTTATAATGTAGTCAAGTTTGTTATCATCAGTTAAACCGCACAAAAAAATGTCGTAAATAATTGTATATATATGCCGTTTACCGTTGACTTTTGTGTTGAATATATGTATAATTATTCAAAAAATATGCATAATTTGTAAATAATTGTATTGGAGGAATATATGAAACATTTACTGAAGCTCATGGATTTGAGCACAAATGAAATCAACGAAATCTTAAATCTTGCCGATCAGCTCAAGTATGAAAAGAGAAACGGCATTGAGCATCACCTGCTCAAAGGAAAAACCCTCGGTATGATTTTCCTCAAATCATCAACCCGTACCAGAGTTTCCTTTGAGGTCGGAATGTATGACCTCGGCGGCACGGCGCTTTTCCTCAGCTCCCATGATATTCAGCTCGGCAGAGGCGAGCCCGTTAAAGACACGGCGAGAGTTCTCTCGGGTTATCTTGACGGCATTATGATAAGAACCTTTAAGCAGAGCGATGTTGAAACACTCGCGGAATACGGCTCAATACCCATCATTAACGGACTTACGGATTTCTGCCATCCCTGCCAGGTGTTGGCTGATTTGATGACAATACGCGAGGTTAAAGGCTCAATTAAGGGAAACAAGCTTTGCTATATCGGAGACGGCAATAATATGGCAAATTCTCTTATAGTCGGCGGAATTAAAATGGGAATGTCCGTGAGCATCGGCTGCCCCGATAATTATAAACCTGACGCAGAGATAATGGAATGGGCAAGCAAAAACGGCGATTTCACCTGCACTCCCGATGTGCTTGAAGCCGCAAAAGACGCAGATGTGCTTTACACCGATGTCTGGGCTTCGATGGGTCAGGAAAGCGAAGCCGAAGAAAGAAAAAAAATCTTTACGGGATATCAGATAAACGATTCGGTTATGGAGGTTGCGAAGCCCGATGCCATGGTGCTTCACTGCCTGCCCGCTCACCGAGAGGAAGAAATCACCGCAAAGGTTTTTGAGGCTCACGCAAAAGAAATATTTGAAGAAGCCGAAAACAGACTTCACGCTCAGAAAGCTGTTCTCGTTAAGCTGCTGAAAGACTAAACCTAAGGGGGTTAAAAAATGCCAATCAACAAAGACATTAAAAAAGTTATGGTTATCGGCTCAGGTCCTATCGTTATCGGTCAGGCTGCCGAATTCGACTATGCAGGAACACAGGCTTGCCGAGTTCTTAAAGACGCAGGGCTTGATGTCGTTCTCGTTAACTCCAACCCCGCAACAATAATGACCGACAAGGCTCTTGCCGATGAGATTTATCTTGAACCGCTGACTGCCGAAACGGTTAAAAGAATTATCGAAAAAGAACACCCCGACAGCTTACTTGCCGGTCTCGGCGGTCAGACAGGCCTTACGATTGCCATGCAGCTGAGCAAGGACGGCTATCTTGACAGAATGGGTGTAAAGCTCCTCGGAACAAACGCCGAAGCGATTGACAAGGCTGAGGACAGAAAGCTTTTCAGAGATACGATGGAAGAAATCGGTCAGCCCGTTATTCCTTCTGAAATTGCAAACGATGTTGAAACAGCTCTTGAAATTGCGGAAAAAATCGGATATCCGATAATAGTCCGCCCCGCATTTACGCTCGGCGGAGGCGGCGGCGGAGTTGCATACGACGCACAGGAGCTTGCCGTTATTGCAAAAACGGGACTTGACCTCTCCCCCATTACTCAGGTTCTTATTGAAAAATACATCTACGGCTGGAAGGAAATTGAGTTTGAAACCATGCGCGACAGCGCGGGAAACTGCGTTGCGGTTTGCAGTATGGAAAACTTTGACCCCGTAGGTATTCACACGGGCGACAGCATAGTTGTTGCTCCCGCTCTCACGCTTTCAAACAAGGAGTTTCAGATGCTCCGCAAGGCGGCTCTTGATATTGTTACTTCCCTCGGCATTATCGGCGGCTGTAACTGCCAGTTTGCGCTTGACCCCAACAGCATGGACTATGCCGTTATTGAAGTTAACCCGAGAGTTTCCCGTTCATCTGCTCTTGCAAGTAAGGCAACGGGCTATCCCATTGCAAAAGTTACCGCAAAGCTTGCTCTCGGATATACTCTTGATGAAATCAAAAACGATATAACGGGCAAAACCTGCGCCTGCTTTGAGCCTGCCGTTGACTATATCGTTGTTAAGCTGCCCAAGTGGCCGTTTGACAAATTTGTTAATGCAAGCCGCAGCCTCGGCACTCAGATGAAGGCAACGGGCGAAGTTATGTCTATAGGCCCCACCTTTGAAATGGCGATAATGAAGGCCGTCAGAGGCGCAGAAATCTCACTTGACACGCTCAACGCCGCTCCGAAAACCAATGCACCTCTTGAGGAAAGGCTCAAAAACACGGATGATATGCGTCTGTTTTTAATTTTTGAAGCCATCAAGAGCGGTATGCCCATTGAGAAGATTTTTGAGCTTACAAAAGTTACGGAATGGTTCCTCTACAAACTCAAAAACCTTGCCGACTTTGAGAAATCGATCGAAAACGGCAATCTTACCGTTGAAAAATACAACGAAGGAAAGAATTTCGGCTACACAGACGCCGCTCTTATGCGCCTTTCGGGAGTTAAGGAGCTTCCCGCCCATAAGGATGCGGTTTATAAAATCGTTGACACCTGCGCCGCAGAATTCAACGCTACCACGCCGTATTTTTACTCAACATACGATGATGAATGTGAAGCGCGCGGCTTTATAAAGGAAGGCGGAAAAGAAAGAATTATCGTTCTCGGCTCGGGCCCCATCAGAATCGGTCAGGGAATTGAATTCGACTATTCCTCCGTTCACTGCGTCTGGACTCTTAAAAAGCTCGGCTATGAGGTTGCAATTATCAATAATAACCCTGAAACCGTTTCAACAGACTATGACACGGCGGACAGGCTCTATTTTGAGCCGCTGACACCCGAGGATGTTATGAACATCATCAAGGTTGAAAAGCCTCTCGGCGTTGTTGTTGCATTCGGCGGTCAGACTGCCATAAAGCTCACAAAATATCTTGATGAAAACGGAATAAAAATCCTCGGAACCTCCGCAGACGGAATTGACACCGCAGAGGACAGAGAACGCTTTGACGCTCTGCTTGAAAAATTCGCAATCCGCCGCCCCAAGGGAATGGGTGTTATGACAAAGCAGGAGGCTCTTGACGCCGCAAACACCCTTGGATACCCCGTTCTTCTGCGCCCCTCTTATGTTATCGGCGGTCAGAATATGACAATCGCCCACGACGACGGCGATGTTGAGCGTTATATGGATATCATTCTTTCAGGCGAAATTGAAAATCCCGTGCTCGTTGACAAGTATATGATGGGAACAGAGCTTGAGGTTGATGTTATATCCGACGGCAAGGATGTTTTGATCCCCGGCATTATGGAACACATTGAAAGAGCCGGAGTTCACAGCGGCGACTCGATTGCCGTTTATCCCCCGTATAATCTTAATGACAGAATGCTCAAAAACATTATTGAATGTTCCGAAAAGCTTGCTCTTTCGCTCGGCACAAAGGGTCTTGTTAACATTCAGTATCTTATCTATCACAACAAGCTTTATGTTATCGAGGTTAACCCGAGAGCTTCGAGAACAATTCCTTATATCAGCAAGGTAACGGGCGTTCCGATGGTTGACCTCGCTTCAAAGGTAATGATAGGTATGCCGCTCAAAGAGCTTGGTTACGGCACGGGACTTTACAAAACTCCGCCTTACTTTGCGGTGAAGGTTCCCGTTTTCTCGTTTGAAAAACTGTCCGATGTAAACTCAATTCTCGGCCCCGAAATGAAATCAACGGGCGAGGTTCTCGGAATAGGCAAAACTACCGCCGAGGCTCTTTATAAGGGACTTACTTCTGCGGGATTTGATATTCAGTTGCCGACCGCCGAAAAGAATATCGGAATGCTTCTGAGCGTTGACAGCCACGATATTGCAGACGCGGTTTCGCTTGCAAAGAAGCTTGACGATCTTAAAATCAACCTCTATGCAACCAAGGACACCGCTGACGCAATTTCTCAGCTCGGCATAGATGTTGAATATGTTAACTCCACGGGCGAAGAAAACGGTATAATAAAGCTGCTTGAAAGCGGAAAAATCAACTATGTTGTTTATACGGGCGCGCTTCACGACTCAACGATGGGCGATTACATTGCAATCCACAGGCGTGCAATTCAGCTTTCAATCGCTTGCATAACTTCGCTTGATACCGCCAATGCGCTTGCCGATATCATTGCAAGCCGCTTCAATCAGGAAAACACGGAGCTTGTTGATATCAACCATATGAGAACCGCAAGGCAAACTCTCAACTTCGTAAAAATGGACGCTTCGGGCAACGACCATATTCTTATTGAGAATTTTGATAATTCCATCACCTGCCCCGAGAGCCTTTGCGTAAGCCTTTGCGACAGAAATCACGGAGTAGGCAGCGACGGAATTGTGCTTGTTGAAAAATCCGACAAGGCTCAGGTTAAAATGAGAGTATTCAACCTTGACGGCAGTGAAGGAAGAATGGGCGGCAATGCCATGCGCTCCGTTGCAAAATATGTTTATGACAAGGGATATGTAGACAGCGACACGGTAACGATTGAAACTGCAAGCGGCGTTAAGAGCGTTGACCTTTATATCAGCAACGGCAAGGTCAGCTCGGTTTGCGCCGACATGGGCAAGCCCGATCTTGACAATGCCGTTACAAGCACCATCGGAACCAACAGATTTGTTGATTACCCGATAACGCTCGGCGGCAAGGATTACAGAATAACCTGCGTTTCTATGGGCAACCCTCACTGCGTTGTTTTCTGCCCCAGAGTTGACAACATCGAGATTGAAAAAATCGGTCCTCGCTTTGAAAAAGCCGATATTTTCGCTCACAGAGTCAACACCGAATTTGTAAGAGTTGTTAACGAAACCACTCTAAGAATGAGAGTCTGGGAGCGCGGCAACGGCGAAACCCTCGCCTGCGGCACGGGAGCCTGCGCCGCCGTTGTGGCTGCGGTTGAAAACGGATTCTGCAAAAAGAACACCGACATAACCGTAAAGGTACGCGGAGGCGACCTTATCGTTAATTACGGCGATGACGGCGTTTATCTCACGGGAACAACCAAGCTTGTTTTTGAGGGAACACTCGAATATTAAGCACAAAGAACGGACTGTGCTCGGCACAGTCCGTTCTTATTATTGCTACTTATCATTCATATATCCCGCCTTTTTAAATGCCATAACAACAAGCGGGACGAGGATTATGTGGCATATTATTGCAGGAACCGCATTTACAAATGCTCCTGCCGCAAACATTGAAAGGCTGAATTCGGAGCCGCTCAAGCCCGCCATTATGTATCTTGCAATTCCCCAAACAATTCTGCCGCCGAGCATTGATATTATCAGCGCGGGGTAGATATAAATGTTTTTCTTCGGAAAAGCTTTATAAAGCAGACCGCAAAGCAAACCGTAAGCGGCAAGCTCAAAAGCCATTGCCGCGCCGATAGGATAAATAGGCGGCATATGGAAAAGCAGGTATCTGAGAAGCGGAGCGATAAAACCGACCGCCATACCGTATTGCCAGCCGCAAACAAAGCCGCAGATAAGCACGGGAATATGCATGGGCGAAATTGCATTACCTATCTGTGTGCTGCCGAAATTCAGAAAAGGCAGAACAATGCAAAGTGCAAGAAACATAGCTGAAAAAACGGTATTTTTAACAGTCTTTTTCAATTAAATCATCCTCCAAAAAAATAAGGCATCGGCTCCTCATCGGGAGCTGATGCCTTCGTGGCTTTTTTCTGTTTTCAGTTAAAAGAAACGGCTAAAACCGCTTACCGCAGCTTCATGCTGCTAAAATCTTTGCATATCTTATCATAATCAACGGATTTTGTCAACATTTTCCGACAAATCGGCGATTTTTGCAACAGCATCATTGATTATCTCGGAAAGAGAAATATTCCCGACACCGGCTATGTAAGTATCGCATTTATTAAACGGCAGAAGCACTCTGACCGCTTCACTTGAGCCGACAGCCGCCGCCATTGCAGGAGTAATCTCCCCCATCAATGCGTCGGCAATGGCTATTCCGACCGGACCGACAATAACATCAGCTTTTCGGCAAGCAACAATCAAAGCGTTTTCACCCGTTGCCGCCGCGTCAGCTCCGCCTTTGAGCATTGCCGCGCTTGCCGCGCTGTTAGTCCCTATCGCAAGTATTTCAGCATTTTTCACGCTTGCCGAGATTTTTTCAACAAGCTGCCTGCCGAGCTTTCCGCCCTGACCGTCAACAACCGCAATTTTCATATCTTCCTCCGATTAATACCAACTTACGCCGCGTTTTCCTGCCTTTTGATACCGAAAAGCAATCTGAGAATACCCCGCAGAGCCTTGGGACTGCGAACAACAACTATCTGCATCAAAGCCTTCCCCTTTCATCAAAATCTGCAAAGGCTCAGACCTGCAAGAATTAAAACTGCGGCAATAATCAGAATAGCTAATGTATACGGAAACAGCGCCGCCACAACCATTCCGATTGCAAAGGCAACGCAGACCGCTCCTCTTGATTCAAATCTCAAAAAATCACCGCCCGAAAACACAGCATGAGTCTTTGCTCATTACAGTATAATCAGGTCAGGCGTTTTTCGTTACTTTGTCACTTCTTTCGCTGCCGCAGCTCCCATTCCTTAACTTCCTTTGCCTGCTCCATCATGGCACAGTAGCTCTCATGCCTTGAAGCAGGAATTTCACCGTCCTCAACCGCCTGAATTATTCGGCAGCCTTTTTCTTTTGTGTGCAGGCATGAGGTAAACCGGCATTGCCCGAGATACTGCTCAAACTCCCTGAAAGCGTATGGAAGCTCGTCTTTTAAGATTATTTCATTTTCTTCAAAATCAAGTGATGAAAAACCCGGAGTATCGGCAACATATCCGCCCGCAACGGGAAAAAGCTCGCTGTGGCGCGTTGTATGCCTGCCTCTGCCGAGCTTGTCGCTTATTTCACCTGTTTTCAACTCAAGCGACGGAAAAATCGCATTGAGAAGCGATGATTTGCCGACGCCCGAATTGCCGCAAAAAGCGCTGATATGGTTTTCAAGCTCTTTTCTGACCGCTTCAATCCCCTCGCCGCTGACGCAGGAAACCGCAAAGGTTTTTATACCTGCCTTTTCATAAATCGCGACATATTCGTCGGGGTTTTCAAGATCACACTTTGTAAAAACAACAACAGGCTCAATGCCTTTGTTGACTGCAATCGCAGTTAATCTGTCGATAATAAGCGCAACGGGTTTCGGCTCGCAAACCGATGAAACAATAAAGAGCCTGTCAACATTTGCAACGGGCGGTCGGGCAAGCACACTGCTTCGCTCAAAAATCCTGTCGATTGTATTTTCCGCCTTTTCGTTAACGCTGATAGCAACGCGGTCGCCCGCAAGAGGCTTGATTCCCTCTTTTCGGAAAACGCCCCTTGCCTTACATTCATATATTTCACCGGCGGCTTCAACATAATAGAAGCCGCCGATTCCTTTTAAAATTATTCCGTTAAGCTCGGTCATACCGTCAGATACCTTCCTTTTGACCGACAACAAGTATTATCTTTGTATCCGTCGGATAGGTTGTCGCCATTCCGATTATGCTTGAACTCGAGGGTGAAGGACTCTGTGACAAAACCTTGCCGTTTTCAGCATCGGTATAAACGATTTGATTTTGAATTTCAATGTTGGTAAATCCGCTTGCCCTGAGCTGGCTTACGGCAGATTCCATTGAAAGACCCTGAACGGAGGGCATTGATTTTCTTATTACGGAGCTTGCCGTGCCTGAGGAATATGTGCCGTTGCTGACAACAGCCGGCGATTTGGTAAAGTCAACCGTGCAGCTGTAATATTCCTTATTGTCAATATAAACCTTGACTGCCGCATCCGAGCCGCTGCCCTCAATATCGAAAGCATAAGTGCTTCCGTCAAGCAGCAGGGTTTTGCTCATGATTGATTCGTTATTTACAAACACCTCAAAGTTTCCTCTTGTTCCGCCTGATGCGGGCAGAGAAATTTTAAGGTTGGCAACGCTTGAGGCGGGAATACCGTTGCTGACAACGAGAGTTACCTTACTTCCGGGGATAACCTTTTCACCCTCCTCGGGAGACTGTGAAATAACCTCGCCCGCAGGTCTGTCGCTGTTTTCTTCCTTAATGTCCGGGGCAACGGTAAGCTCCATTGATTCAATTATTGCCTTAGCCATTTCAATATCCCAGCCGACAACCTTCTGCATAACCACAAGGTCTTCATCGCTGGCAAAATAAATGGTGATTACCGTGTCGGTATCAACCTCCGAGTTGCGCTCTGGCTCGGTCTTTATTACCGTTCCGTATTCCTCGGTTGTGCTGAGCATCGGGAGCGGATTAACCTTAAAGCCCTTGCTTGTCAAGGTTGTTTTGGCAAGCTCATATTGAAGCCCGTAAACATCGGGAACAAGCTGTTTCTTCGCATTATTGGCAACCGAAACTTTAATAACATTGTTTTTATCGTCAAGCTTCTGACCGCTGCTGGGATCCTGAGCGAAAACAAAGCCGTCTTCATATGCGCTGTTTGAAATTTCTTCAACCTCGATTTTGAATTCCTTATATTCATCGTTATCTTTGATATCTGCCTCATAATTTTTGCCGACAAGCTGAGGCACAATAAGGTCATTACCTCTGAAAACATCGGTGAAGAAATAAAGGAAAGCGAAAACCACAACCGCAAGAACCAGCACGCCTATTGAAACACCGATAGCTATTAAGCCGCCCTTGCCTTTTTTACCGTCGTCGGAATCATATTCGGTATAATCAACATATTCATTGCCGCCGCGTTCAACCGGGTTGACGCTTGCGGGCGGCGCAACGGGAGCCTGAGGCACAATGGCACCCGGATTTCTCGGAACATATTTTGTCGGCTCATTGTCAACAAAATAATCTCTCTGGAAACGAATGGTGGGATTTCTCTTGAATTCTTCGATATCAAGAAGCATTTCCGCGGCAGACTGATATCTGTCCTTAGCATTTTTCTGCATGGCGTGCATAACAATCTGCTCAAGGCCGACGGGAATGCTGCTGTTAAGCTCTCTCGGACGCTTGGGGTCGCTCTGGAGCTGCATAAGCGCAACTGAAACGGAATTATCCGACTGGAACGGAAGCTGACCCGTGAGCATTTCATACATCACAACGCCGACGGAATAGATATCCGCTCTGTCATCGGTTGTATCGCCGCGCGCCTGCTCGGGGCTTATATAATGAACGGAGCCTATGGCGCTGTCCGTCATGGTCTTTGTGTCGCTGTAACTGAATCGGGCAATGCCGAAATCCGTAACCTTGATATTGCCGTTGGAAAGCAGCATTATATTCTGAGGCTTTATGTCTCTGTGAACGATGCCTTTATCGTGGGCGTGCTGAAGCGCTCTGAGAATCTGCATGGTGAAATGAACGGTTTCTTTTATGCCGAGCCTTCCCTGCTGCTCAATATACTCTTTAAGAGTTATGCCCTCAACATATTCCATAACGATATACTGAAGCCTGTCGCCGTAGCTGACATTAAAGACCTTAACAATATTGGGATGAGAAAGAACGGCGATTGCCTTAGATTCATTTTTAAATCTGCGGCGAAATTCCTCGTTGGCAAGGTATTCCTCTTTTAAAATCTTAACTGCAACCGTTCTGTCGTCAATATTATCATAAGCCTTATAGACAACAGCCATTCCTCCGACGCCGATTACCTCTTGGATTTCGTAACGCCCGTCAAGTCTTTTGCCGGTATAATTATCCATATAAACAATCCTTTCAAAACTACAAGTCAAACGAACTTACTTTGCAACGGTAACAACGGTTATGTTATCACCGCCGCCGTTTTGATTTGCAAGATTAACAAGTCTGTCCGCAAATTTATAATAGCATCCGTCGCCTGTCAGGCTGAGAATATCGCTTGTTTTAATGAAGTTTGTCAAGCCGTCGGAGCACAAAATGATAACATCTTCGTCACCGAAAGGTTCCTGACAAAAATCAATTTTAATTTCGCTGTCAACCCCGAGCGCTCTTGTTATTATGTGCTTGCTCGGATGGTCGGCGGCTTCTTCGGCGGTAATTTCGCCGTTTTCAACCATTCGCTGAACCACCGAATGGTCGCGCGTGAGCTGCGTTAAAGCCCCGTCTGAGATTTTATAAGCTCTGCTGTCACCCGCATGAGCTATATAAGCAAAAGAATCGGTTATTAGGGCTGCAACAACCGTTGTGCCCATTCCCTCGTATTTTTCATCGGTAAGGGATAAATCATATATCTGCCTGTTAGCATATTCGAGAGCCGAAACAAGCAGACTTCTCACGGAGATATCACTCATTCCGCAGTAATAACGCTCGGCTATTCTTTCTTTAACTGCCTTTACCGCCTCAGAGCTTGCAAGAGCGCCCTCAGCCGCACCGCCCATTCCGTCGCACACAACGGCAAACACGGTTCCTCCGACAAGCTCGCAAGCCGTGTAAGAATCCTGATTATTCTCACGCACGAGCCCTGCGTCAGTTCTTGCTGCAATCTTCATTATTCATCCCCCTTTTCTTTCGCTTTGTTTTCTTTCAGCCTAAGCTGACCGCATGAAGCGTCAATATCCGACCCGAGCTTTCGCCGCACAGTCGCATTAATTCCGCTCTTTTCAAGAATATCAACAAATCTTTGAACCCTGTCGGGGCTGCTCGGTTTAAAAGGACTTTCCGCAACCTCATTGACGGGAATCAGATTGACATGGCAAAGCATACCCTTGAGCTTTGAAGCAAGCAGGCGCGCACACTCATCAGAATCATTGACGCCCGAAAGCATTGCATATTCAAATGAAATGCGGCGCGAGGTTTCTGCGGCATATCTGCGGCAGGTTTTCAAAAGCTCGTCAACAGGATATTTTTTATTAATCGGCATTATTTTGCTGCGAAGCTCATCGCTCGGAGCGTGGAGCGAAATTGACAGCGTAAGCTGCAAACGGCGCTCAAGAAGCTCGTTGATTTTCGGAACAACTCCGCAGGTGGAAAGAGAAATATTTCTCATTGAAATATTAAGCCCGTTTTCAGCAGTTATTAGCTCAAGAAAGCGCATAACATTATCAAAATTATCAAGCGGCTCACCCATTCCCATCAGGACTATTCGGGAAATCCTCTCTCCGAGATCCTTCTGAGCGCAATAAAGCTGAGAAAGTATCTCACCCGGAAGGAGGCAACGCTTAAAGCCGCCGAGAGTGGAGGCGCAGAAAGCACAGCCCATTTTACAGCCGACCTGAGATGAAACGCAAATCGTATTTCCGTATTTATACTTCATAACAACGCTTTCAACAAAATCGCCGTCATGCAATTCAAAAAGATATTTTACGGTGTTATCAAGCTTTGACACTTGTTTTTTAGCTATTTTGCAGGAATATATCGGAAATTTTTCGGCAAGCTCGTTTCTGAGCTGCTTTGGCAGATTGGTCATTTCGTCATAATCGGAGGCAAGATGGCGGTGAAGCCATTCATAAACCTGCTTTGCCCGAAACTTAGGAATTGAGCACTCGGCAAATTCATTTATCAGCTCATCAAGCGTCATCGATAAAATATCGCGGTTCATTTCTTTCCTCCGTCTTTGCAGAAAGCGGCTACAAAAAATCCGTCAGTTGAGTGAATATGCGGCATAAGAGTTAAATAACCGTCCTCATCGCCGTATCGCGGCAAATCAGGAAACAGACTGACGCGGCTGAAATTCGGATGCTCAGCCAAAAACCTGTCGCACACCTCGGAATTCTCTTTGGGATTGAGCGTGCAGGTTGAGTAAACCAAACGCCCGCCGTCTTTGAGATATCTTGTAGCGTTACATAATATACGATACTGCAAATCGGGCAAATTGTCAATATCCGAGCGGCTTTTAAAGCGTATTTCGGGCTTTCTTCTGATTATTCCGAGCCCTGAGCACGGAACATCACACAGCACCCTGTCAGCCAAGCCGTAGTTTTCGTTAAAAATGGACGCATCCGAAAGATAAGTATAAACATTATTCAGCCCGAGCCTTTCCGCGCCGCTCTTAATAAGCTCAACTCTTGACTGATAAATATCAAATGCCCTGACCGTTCCCGTATTATTCATTGTTTCGGCAATGGTAAAAGCTTTGCCGCCCGGTGCAGAACAAAGGTCAAAGACGGTTTCACCCTCCTGCGGGTCAAGCGCTTTGCAGCAAATCTGCGAAGCAATGTCCTGAGCGTGGAACAAACCGTCCTTATAAGCCAAAAGCTCTTCAACGGCACAGGGACCTTTTAATATCAACGCATCTTGCGCCAAATCGGTTTTTTCGGAAACAACGCCCTCCTCGGCAAGCTTCCAAATAAGCTCGTCCGCCGAAATCTTGGTGGTGTTGGCACGGATAACGAGCGGCGGAGCTTCAAGTGCTTTTTCGGCAAGGGCTATTGCATTATCAAAGCCGTAAGCGTTAATCCAAAGAGAAATAATCCATTCGGGGCAGGAATACTTTATCGCAAGATAATCGGGGTCATCCTCTGCAGCTTCGGGCAGGCGCAAGCCGTTATCGGCAACGCGGCGAAGCACAGCATTAACAAGAGAAGCGGCAAAGGATGATTTGTTAACCTTAGCAAGATTAACGCTTTCATTAACCGCCGCCCTTGACGGAACCTTGTCCATAAACAACAGCTGATATGTACCCATTCTCAGAATGGTGTGAAGCTCGGGCTTGAGCTTCCTGACGGGCTGATTGAGATAAAGCCCCAAATTATAATCAATCAGTATGAGCCTGTCAAGCGTTCCGTAAACGAGATTACAGACAAAAGCCCTGTCTCGCTCGTCAAGCTCGGGATTTTCTTTAAAAAGACTGTCAACGGCGAGGTTGGAATAAGCCCCGTCGCGATGAACCTTAAGCAGCGCCTCAAACGCAATCTGCCTGGCACTTTTCATAATGGTCAGCACCCCTAAAAATCAGTTTCTTCTGTTATTATTGAAGCGCAGGATAAGCCTGAGCAGATTGGCAAGCGCAACTATCATCGATGCAACATAGGTCATCGCAGCGGCGGAAAGCACCTTTTTTGCGCCGTCATTTTCTTCGCCGTAAAGCAAACCCGTTTCATCAATAACTTTAAGCGCTCTGCGGCTTGCATTAAATTCAACGGGCAGAGTTGCAACCTGAAACAGCGCTATTGCCGCATATAACAGCAAACCGACTGAAATCAAAGGCTCAAAGCCCAGAAAATAGCCGAGAATTGCAAGCGGAATTCCGAGCGAGGAGCCGATATTGCAAAACGGAATAAGCGAATTGCGTATCTTGATGGGAGCATAATTTTCAGCGTGCTGAGCTGCGTGACCTGCCTCGTGGCAGGCAACGCCGACAGAGGCAATCGAAGTGCCCGAATAAACATCGTCTGAAAGGCGGATAACCTTTGCCTTCGGGTCGTAATGATCGGTAAGGCTGCCCGAAATACGCTCAATCCGAACATCGCTGATACCGTAATGCGTCAAAACGGCCTGAGCGGCATAAGCTCCCGTTATTCCTCTTGTGTTGCGAACCTTTGAGAATTTGTTATAAGTTGACTTTACCTTGAACTGAGCCCACATTGCAAGAATCATTGCGGGTATAACAAGGATTATATAATAATAGTCATAGAAAAATCCGTAGAAATACGGCATATCCTTCTCTCCTTTGCTGAATTACGAAAAGCGCTCCCCCGTCTTAACGGGATTGCCCCTGAGAAAATCGGCGGCTGACATTGCCTTTTTGTTTTCAGCCTGAATTTCAAGAATTTCAATACATTTTCCGTCTCCGCAGGAAACAACGAGCCGTTTGCCTGCTTCGATTATTTCACCCGGTAAGCCGCCTTTTTCATCTGTCAGAACGCTTCTGTGAATTTTAACATTCTTTTCACCGAGCCTTGCGCTTGCCGACGGCCACGGCGAAAGTCCTCTTATCTTATTATGAACCTCTTGCGCGCTCAAATTCCAATCAATCGGCGACAGCTCCTTTGAAAGCATAGGAGCATAGGTGAACTCGGAATGATTTTGCTTGACAGGCTTCAACTCACCTTTTTCAAGGGCACAGAGAGTTTCTGCGAGCACCTGTGCACCGAGCAGCGACAGCCTGTCATGAAGCTCACCCGCAGTTTCGTTTTCGCCAATCGCTGTTTCTTTTTTTATGAGCATATCGCCCGTATCAAGCCCCTCGTCCATCTGCATTGAGGTAACTCCCGTTTTTTCAAAGCCGTTGATAACCGACCATTGAATGGGAGCGGCGCCCCTGAGCTTCGGAAGAAGCGAAGCGTGAATATTAATGCAACCGTATTTCGGAAGCTCGAGGATTTCTTTGGGCAGAATTTTTCCGTAAGCCACAACGATTACAAGCTCGGGATCTGCCTGCCTGAGCATTTCAAGCGCGGTTCCGTCTTTCATTTTTACGGGCTGATAAACCGTAAGCCCGTTTTTTAACGCAAGCTCCTTGACGGGCGGCGGAGTCATAACGCCGTGTCTGCCCTTGGGCTTATCGGGCTGAGTAAAAACACCGCTTATTTCATGCCCGCAGTCAATGAGCTTTTGAAGGCAAGGCACCGCAAAATCGGGCGTGCCCATAAAAACTATTCTCATTATTTATTCTCACCCCGTATTACGCGCTGTTTGAAAACGATGCCGTCAAGATGGTCGATTTCATGGCAGAAACAGCGGGCTTTCAATGCCTCTCCCTTATATATGCACCATTTTCCGTTTCTGTCCTGCGCCTTAACCTTGACAACGGCGGGGCGGCAGGTTACGCCTGTTTCACCCGGGAAAGAAAGACAGCCTTCTTCTGCGAACTGCTCTCCCTCGCTGCCGATAATTTCGGGGTTAACAAGCTCAATATATCCGTCGCCGCAGTCGATAACCACGGCGCGCCTTAAAGTGCCCACCTGAACCGCCGCAAGCCCGACGCCGTTTGCGTTATACATAGTTTGCTTCATATCGTCGAGAAGCTGCCAAAGGCGGGCATCAAATTTTTCAACCTCACGGGATTTTTTTGCTAAAATAGGGTCACCGGACCTGACAATATTTCTGATTGCCATAAAAGTCAATCCTTTCAAATGCTGCTATTGGAATTATAAGCCTAAATAATTAAAAATGTTTTGAAAAATTATAAAGAATTTATATCGCCGAGTCAGGGTTGATGTCGGCGTAAACGCTGACCTTTGAAAACCTTGAATCGGTTTCGGTTTCAATAAGTATTCTTGAAATCATCTGTCTGAACCGCGCCGAATTACGGCACTTGATTATCAGGCGATATCTGTATTTTTCGCTGACCTTTGCAACTCTTGCGGGCATTGGACCGAGAGCTATAATTTTTTCACCCTTGTATTCGCCGCCCGAATACTTTTTAAGCAGATTAAGAGCCTCAAAAGACGCGGTTTTAACCATTGTTTCGTTTTCACCCGCAAAACCGATAACGCAAAGGTCACAGTATGGCGGATAGACAAGAGCTTTTCTGAGCCTTATTTCGGTTTTGAAAAACGCGTCGTAATCCTGCTTGGCGGCAAGCCTGATTATCTCGTTTTCGGGAGTAAGGGTTTGAATAACCGCAGTTCCCGCAAGCTCTCCCCTGCCCGAGCGACCGACAACCTGAGTCAAAAGCGAGAAGGTTTTTTCAAGGCTTCTGAAATCGTCATTATAAAGCTGCTGATCAACCGATACAACGCCGACAAGGGTTACATTCGGGAAATTAAGCCCCTTTGCAACCATTTGAGTGCCTATCATTATGTCATATTCACCTTTTGCAAAGCTGTCCAGCAGCTTTTCGTGCGAATTTTTGCCGGCTGTGGAATCTGTATCCATTCTGATAATTCTTGCACTCGGAAGCAGAGCAGAAAGCTCATCCTCAATCTTCTGTGTTCCGAAGCCCGAATATCTGACGGCTTCTTCTCCGCACTCGGGGCAAACCGTTGAAAAAGGAACGGAATAGCCGCAGTAATGGCACATAAGGCGGTTGTTTGCCGAATGATAGGTCATTGAAATACTGCAATGCGGGCAGCAGATAACCGCGCCGCAGGAATTGCAGGCGGCAAAGGTATGAAATCCTCGCCTGTTAATAAGCAAAATCGACTGCCTGCCGTTTTCAAGATTACCGCGCAGACATTCAAACAGAGTTTGGCTGATTGCCTTGCTCCCCGCCGCTTTCGGCTCGGTTCGCATATCCACCGTCAAAACCTCGGGTAAAACCGCAGAACCGTATCTTTTGGTGAGAGTGCAAAGCTCATATTTGCCGCTGAGCGCCGCCGCATAGCTTTCAACACTCGGAGTTGCAGACGCAAGCAAAAGCAGGCATTTATGATAAGCCGCTCTGTATTTTGCGACATCAACGGCATTGTAGCGCGGAGACTGCTCGGATTTATATGTGTGTTCCTGCTCCTCGTCAATAATTATCAGCCCGATATTTTCAGCGGGAGCAAAAACCGCGCTCCTTGTTCCGATAATGATTCTGGCTTTGCCGTTTTTAACTCTTTTCCATTGTTCAAGACGCTCTCTGACCGACAGCGCGCTGTGGAAAACGGCAATGTCTCCGCCGTATCTTTTGCAGAAAAGAGAGATAGTCTGAGGAGTAAGCCCGATTTCGGGAACCATAACTATTACCGACTTTCCGCTGTCAACAACGCTGTCGATAACGCTCATATAAACCGAGGTTTTTCCGCTGCCCGTAACGCCGTAAAGCAGCGACACGGAAGCTTTTTCGGAATTTGCAAGCTCCGAAAGCCTGTTAAACGCTGTTTTTTGCTCATCGGTTAGCACAATCGGGCTTCGCTCGCCCTTTTCTGCCGATAAATCGGGCAAAACAAAGGCTTCACGGTCAAAGAATTCTGCCGCGCCGTTTCTGACAAGAGCGCTGGCAACTGCGGGAGTAAGACCTGTGAAATAGCAAAGCTCCTTAACGCTCGCAGTTCCGACATCGCGCAAAACATCTGCCATCTGCCTTTGCTTTTGAGTAAGCTTGATTTCGGTCTCCTCGGGCAAAAGGCGCATCATTCTGACTGTTAAGTCGCCGAGATTTCGCACGGCATCGCGGCTGCTGATAAGCAGCCCCTTTGCAACGAGAGCTTCCGCCGCTGCGATTGCAGGTTTTATGCCGAGAGCTTTAAACAGATTGTCGCTTTTAACAAAAACGCCTCGGTTTTTAAGATAATCGAATATTTCTTTTTCCGTTCCCTCAAGCGCCGCAGCTTTCTCACCGTCTGCATCGGCATTAACTGCATAGGAAACAACCATTTTGTGGTTTATCCCCGTTGGCAGCATTGCTTTTGCCGCTTCATAAAGCGTGCAGAAGGTTCTGTCTTTTATCCACCTTGCAAGCGAAAGCATTTCCTCATTCAAAAGCGGCTCATTATCAAGCACGGAGCTGATTTTTTTAAGCCTTTTGCTTTCGGAAAAATCCGTAACATCAAAAATAATTCCGATACGCCTGCGGTTGCCGTTGCCGAAAGGAACGGTTACGCGACAGCCGCATTTTGCGCTTTCTTCAAGCTCTGACGGAATGATGTAATCAAACTCTTTATCAAAGGTAAAAACGGCGTCTTCAACCGCAACCTTTGCATATTTCATTTTACATCACTCCTTAGACTTTGAGAAATCAGATGTTTCTTATTTCTTCCGGCTCAACAATTACATAGTCGCCGTTGAGAATTTCCTCGAGAGCAACGCTCACGGGCTTCTCGGTCATTATAATTTTTTTGTCTTCTGCCTCCTCGGCTATTTCTCTTGCTCTTTTGGCGGTTGCCGTTACGAGAGAATAGCGGCTGAGATGGTTTTGGAGAACTCCTCTTAAATCGGGATTAAACATTGTTGATTACCTCGCTTATTATCTTTTTGTTTCTGAAAGTTTTTTGCCTCTCGGCATTTATTATTGTTTCAATACCGGCAACGGCGTTTTCAACCGTGTCGTTAATAACAATATAATCATATTCGGGCGCTCTGCGAATTTCTTCGCGCGCAATCACAAGGCGGTGGTTAAGGGTTTCCTCATCCTCGCTGTTGCGCCCTCTGAGCCTTTCTTCAAGAACTCTGACCGAAGGCGGCATAAGAAAAATGCTGATAACCTCGGGATAAATCTTTCTGATTTTTTCAGCGCCCTGAACCTCAATTTTCAGTATGACAGCCTTGCCGTTTCGCAGCATTTCATCAACGGGCGCTTTGGGAGTGCCGTAAAGATTATTTGCATATTCGGCGTATTCCAACATATTATTGTCTGCAATTTTTTTCTCAAAATACTCACGGCTGACAAAATAATAGTTTAATCCGTCGATTTCATCGTTTCTTTTTTGGCGAGTTGTCATAGAAATAGAAATTTTTATGTCATCTCTGTTTTCCGTAAGCTTATTGAGAACGGTATCCTTTCCCGAGCCTGACGGCCCCGAAAGAATAATAAGAACGCCGCTGTCAGTCATCTTCATCCTCCTCATCCTCAAGCTCGTCCATATTATCGTTAAGCCTGTTTGCAACGGTTTCGCTCTGGAGATAAGTCAGGATAACATGATCGCTGTCGGTTATAATAACGGCTCTGGTGCGCCTGCCGTGGGTTGCATCGATAAGAGTTCCCTTTTCCTTGCACTCCTGAATTATTCGCTTTATGGGAGCGGATTCGGGGCTGACGATTGCAACAAGTCTGCTTGCGTTGACCATATTGCCGAAACCGATATTAATTAGCTTCATTGCACTTCCTCCGTTATTCTATGTTTTGAATCTGCTCGCGGATTTTTTCAATCTCTGCCTTTACGGCAACAACTCTGCGCGCAATTTCAACATCCTGAGCCTTTGAACCGATGGTATTTGCCTCTCTGTTAAGCTCCTGAACGAGAAAATCCATTTTCTTGCCTATTGCCTCGCTTGAATCGAGGAAAGAGCGAAGCTGAGAAATATGGCTTCTCAATCTGACCGTTTCTTCCGCAACGGCAATTTTATCGGCAAATATTGCGGCCTCGGTCAATATTCTCTGCTCATCGATATGAGCGTCGCCGAGCATTTCCCTGAGCCTGCCGAGCAGCTTCTCATTATATTCCGCAACCGTTTCGGGAGAACGCTTCTCTATAAATTCAACATTTGAAATTATCTCGTCAAGGCGAGAGAGAACATCGTCACGCAGCCTTGCCCCCTCACGCTCACGCATTGCAACAAATCCGTCAAGAGCCGCCTTGGCAACCTCGGAAACCGCCGCCCAAATTCTGTCTTCGTCCGCAGCCTGCTTGCGTACCATAAAAATATCGGAAACTCTTGAAATATTTGAAACCTTTATGTCATTTTCAATGCCGTAGGTATCCGCAAGCTCTTTGTAAGCATCAAGGTATCCCTTTACAAGAGAGTGATTAAGACTGATGAGCGTATCGGGCTCTTCAACCGCTTCAATCTGGACATAGCACTCCATTTTTCCTCTTGCAAGAGCGCTGTTGAAAAAGCTTTTCAGCTTCTCGTCAAGAAAGCCGTAATTTCTGGGCAGCCTTGACGAAAACTCAAAATATCTGTGATTAACGCTTTTGATTTCGACCGTTATATCCATACCGTCAACGAGCTTCTGCGCTCTGCCGTAGCCGGTCATACTTTTTATCATTGGTTTTAACATCTCCCGTTA
>JAEDGK010000127.1 GCA_016297555.1 Clostridiaceae bacterium | reverse complement strand
CCGAAGGAATTAAGAGTATCGGCCAATATGCCTTCTACGGTTGCAGTAGTCTTGAAAGCATCACTATTCCCGAAAGCCTGACCAATATCGGAAGATATGCTTTCATGTACTGCTCAAAACTTAAGAGCGTACATATTGACAGCATGGCTGCATGGCTTAATATAAACTTTGAATCTTCAACAAGTAATCCTCTTTACTATGCGAATGATTTATATCTTGGCGGAAGGCTTATTACTGATGTTGTAATCCCGGATGAAGTTACAGCAATTAAAAATGATGCTTTCGGAAACTGGAAAAGCCTGAAAAGCGTAACATTCACCGATAATGTTGAGTCTATTGGTGACGGAGCTTTCAGATGTTGTGAAAACTTGGAAGGAGTTGTTTTGCCGAATAGTTTAACATTTATCGGAAACGGTGCTTTTTACGGTTGTAAAGAAATCACCTCTGTTAATGTTCCGGACGGTGTGACTTCAATTGGTGAAGAAGCCTTTGCCAATTGTTCCAAACTGAAAAGTGTCAGGCTCCCTCATGATCTTGTTTCAATCGGAAAGGGCACTTTCAAAAACTGCAGCAATCTTGGCAGTATTAATATTCCGGATGGAGTTAAAACCATTGGAGATAATGCTTTCTATGGCTGTAAGGGTCTTAAATCCATAACATTCCCAAAAGAACTTACTTCAATCGGATGTTACGCTTTCAGGGGATGCCTCGGAATTAAAAATGTGGTAATTCCGGATACTGTGGACAATATCGGCGCAGGTGCTTTTTATGGCTGTACAGGCATTTCAACTGTTGTTTTGCCGAAAAATCTTACAAGTATTGAAAATTATGTTTTCGGCGGTTGCGTTGGTCTCAGAACAGTTGACATTCCGGATGGCGTTGAATATATCGGTATCAGTGCTTTTGCAAATTGTTCCGGTCTTACCGCAGTAAAACTTTCGGATAGAGTCATAAGTATAGACACAAGAGCCTTTAGCGGTTGCACAAATCTTAAAACGATTAATATACCGGACAGTGTGACGGGTATTAATGATTTTGCATTTTATAACTGCGCTTCTCTTTCTGAACTTGTTCTCCCCGATAGCGTTACAACTATTGGATATGGCGCTTTTTCAGGATGTACAAATCTTAGCAAGATTAATATACCTGACAGCTTGACGAACATTAATGATAATACATTTAATAACTGCGCATCTCTCACAGAGCTGGTTCTCCCCGATGAAATTGAGGCTATTGGCAACAGTGCTTTTTCGGGTTGTACAAGCCTTAAAAGTATAAATATTCCGGACAGTCTAACGCATATTAAAGATTATACTTTTGAAAACTGTTCCTCTCTCTCAGGAATTTCAATTCCGTCAAAAGTAAAGAATATCGGTTATAATGCGTTTTACGGCTGCACGGCTCTTTCGGCGGTAAGTATTGATGATATCGGAGCGTGGGCAACAACAAAATTTGAATCAGCAAAAAGCAATCCGCTTTATTATGCAAAGAATCTCTATCTTGGCGATGAACCGGTTGTTGATCTTATAATACCGGATTCTTTAATAAGAATCGAGCCGTTCGCCTTCTACAACTGCGTGGGAATTAAAACAATAAGTATTCCGGACAGTGTAACAAGTATAGGAAAACACGCCTTCAGGAATTGTGCTAACCTTGAAAGTGTTCAAATTCCCGATAGTGTAACAAGTATAGGACACTATTCATTCTTCGGTTGCAAGAAGCTTGCCGGTGTAACAATTCCGGACGGAGCCACAATAATCGGAACAAAGGCATTTTATGGCTGCAAGGCTCTTAAATGCGTAACTGTCCCGCTCAGTGTTACAAAGATAGGCGAGAGAGCATTCGGCTCAATTAAAAATATTACAATCCGCGGCTATGCTGAGACTGCAGCGCAGAAATATGCAAAGGAGAACGGACTGCGGTTTGAGCTTATCTGCAATCATGATGAAACTTCTTATGAAAACTTCGCTGCCGTACCGGAAACCTGCACCGAAAACGGATATACCGAAGGTATATTCTGCACGGAGTGTAACGGTTGGATAAAAGGACATGAAACCATCAATGCCGGTCACAAAGATGAAAATAGCGATCATATTTGTGATGTCTGCCATGAAGACCTTGCAATATTCAGCGGTTCATGCGGTAAAAATGCAGAATATAGGTTTTATTCGGACGGAGAGCTTGTTATTGACGGCGAAGGAAGCTTGTTTGAGTATTGCAGCAGCTTTGATAATTTTAAGAGGAAGATAAAAACAGTTACTGTTAAAGACGGAATAACCTCTCTCGGCAGCTCTGCATTTGCGTATTGCAGAAACCTTACTGAGGTCAGATTGCCGGAGAGCTTGACCGATCTTGGAAACTGGACGTTTGCTTATTGTATAAGGCTTTCAAATATTGGGCTTCCTTCATCTATTGAGGCTGTAGGAGACTCTGTATTTTCAAATTGTAAGAGGCTGACTGAAATCAACATTCCTGATAGTGTTAGATTAATCGGTGAATGTGCATTTGCTGCAAGCGGACTTAAAATGATAAGTTTTGGAGACGGACTTGAAACAATTTCATATTCGGCTTTCAGCGGTTGTAAAAAGCTCACTGAAATTGTGCTTCCTGACGGTGTAAAGGATATAGGTTCATCGGCGTTCAATTATTGTACAGGTCTTGAAAAAGCAGTGCTTTCATCTTCGCTTAACAGGATAGGTAACGGTGCCTTTGCCTATTGTTCGGCACTTGAATCCGTCACAATTAAGAACGTGAACGTTATTGGTGAAAAAGCATTCTTTGCCTGCCCCTCACTTAAATCAATCACTGTTCCGGCAAAGGTTGATACAATTTCAAACAAAGCACTCGGCTTTGATGAGAGTGGTGCTGTTGAAGAATTTACCGTTAACGGACACGCCGATACCGTTGCCGAAACCTATGCGCTTAAAAATGCCCTTATATTTGAAAAACAGGCGCATAGCTTTGTGAAGAATACCATTATTCCGGCAACCTGCTCTGCCAATGGTTTGGCCTCGTTTGACTGTGTGTGCGGCAAGTCGTATACGGAAATGATACCGGCAACTAAGCACGATAATGAAACAACTGTTGTTCCGGCAACTTGCAACACTCCGGAGTTTACAATCAGCGTATGCAAAGTCTGCGGTCAGTCAAACTCCTCAATTACCGCTCCGATTAAAGAACATGTTTTTGAAAAGCAGACTGTTATTGATGCAAGCTGCATTAACGTCGGTCTTGTTTCGCTAACTTGCAAAAATTGTAGCTACAGTAAGGTTGAGGCAACTACGGCTAAAGGGCATAAGCTTGTTACTGACACAGAGGAGATCAAGGCAACCTGCACCGAATCAGGTATGACTGCGGCAGTTCACTGCAGTGTCTGTGGTTATAAGGCGGAGGCGCAATTTGTTCCTGCGACCGGTCACACCGAAGAAGTTCTTCCCGCCGTACCGGCAACCTGCACCGAAACCGGTCTCACAGAGGGCAAGCGCTGCTCAGTCTGCGGAGAAATTCTCGTTGAACAGACAGAAACAGCAAAGATTGAGCATTCGTATGAAGCTTTTGTTACCGCTCCGACCTGTACAGCGGACGGATATACAACTCATACCTGTGCTGTCTGCAAAGATCGCTATACTGACAGTGTAGTTAAAGCTCTCGGTCATTTTGACAATGACAACGACGGAAACTGCGACCGTTGCGGAGAAAAGACAGGCGAACCTGTCAATCCGCCGAAGCCTAATGATCCTGCTGAAAACTGCTCCTGTGCCTGCCATAAAAAAGGCGTTGCAAACTTTTTCTTCAAAATCGGATTGTTCTTCCAGAAAATTTTCAAAAAGAACAAAATCTGCATGTGCGGAGCAATGCACTACTGATTGCACAAGGGCAGTTAAGTAATACTGTCTAACCCTTTTAGATTATTTCAACTGCCCGCTTTCCCACTCATCCTTTTCAAAACTTTTCACCGCAAAACTACACACGGTTACAATACGCACCGATTTGGGCTGTTTTTGCACAAAAACCACGCAAAATCACACCAAAAATCGCCCTGCCCAATGGGGCAACAACCCGATGGTTGGTGCGACGGTGGCCTGTGCAGTAGCTGTTGAAGAGGCTATGAAATAATAACCTCACGCCGTAAACCGCAACAAGCTGCGGACGGCTGAGAAACATTGTTACTCGCTCAACTCGTAATAACAGGGTTTTCGGCTCTTTTATATGTCAAAAAGCTAATTAAATTAATTGGACACATCATTTTTCGGTTTTGCCGTGTGATGTGTCCATGCTTTTTGTGATTATAATGAAAAATATTTTTGGCTTGTGCTTGATGCTTTTCAAAGAAACTGATATTCTTTTCTTTACTTTTGTTGTACTTTGTGATAAACTATTTTTGAAATTCTTTTCAAGCAAAGGAGATTAAAGAAAATGAAAGAAAAAAACGGACTCAAAAAAACGCTTGCGGTTTTTCTTGTTGTGGTTCTTCTTTTGACAACTGCGCCGCTTGCGGGCTTCGTTGGACTTGACTTTGGAGCTTTTGACCTTTTTTCAACCACGGCTCAGGCGGCATCAACATACACTGAGGGTTCTTTTACCTACACCGTTGCAGACGGAAAAGCAACAATTACCGGTCATGACGGTGAAATCAGCGGTGAACTTGTTATTCCCGAAACCCTTGGCGGATATCCGGTGACGAGTATCGGGGAGTTTGCATTCTCCGATTGCACCGGTCTGACAAGCATAACAATTCCGGACAGCGTAACGAGCATCGGCAGTTATGCATTCTCCGATTGCACCGGTCTGACAAGCATAACAATTCCGGACAGCGTAACGAGCATCGGCAGTT
>JAEDGK010000126.1 GCA_016297555.1 Clostridiaceae bacterium | reverse complement strand
TGTTGTTAGAGGAAGGGTGGTATATTTTATGAGCGGCGGAATTAATGTTATAACCGGCGGCAGAGGTCATGTCGGATTTGCTCTGGTGAAGGAGCTTGCGGCGAGAGGAGAAAAAATACGCCTGCTTCTTCGTTCTGACAGTCCCGTTTTTGACGGAATCGAGTGCGAAAAGGTTATCGGCGATGTTTGTGATCAAGAAGCTCTCGAAAAAGCTTTTGAAAACGCCGAAACCGTTTATCATGTAGCCGGTGTTGTGGATATCAGCGGCAAAAAAGACAAGCAGGTTTGGAGCGTAAATGTTGACGGCACTAAAAATGTTGTTGCCGCCTGCAAAAAGATGGGAGTTAAAAACCTCGTTTTTGTTTCATCGGTAGATGCAATTCCCGTCAGCGACGATATGGATGTTATCCGTGAGATATCACATTTTGACCCTGTTTGTCTTGAAGGCGCATATGCAAAGTCAAAGGCTGTTGCAACGCAATATGTAATTGACAGCGGAGATGAAAATCTCAAAACCTGCGCCGTTCATCCGAGCGCCTGTATCGGTCCTTACGATAATAATAAAACCTCGAGCATATGCACAATGCTCCGCCTTTATTCAAAAGGCTATTTTTCGCTTACTTTTGATTTCGGCGGTTATAACTTTGTTGATGTCAGAGATGTTGCCAAAGGAATGATTGCCGCGGCTGAAAAGGGTCGCAACGGCGAATGCTACATACTCTGCGGCAAAGCATATACACTCGATGAATTTATGAATACCCTTGCCGATGTTTGCGGCAGAAAGCATCCCAAAATGGTTATCAGAAAGAAACATATATTTAAGCTTATTCCCGTTTTTGCAAAGCTTTTTGATATGCTAAAGCTTCCTCCGGTTATCAATGAATATTCTATCAGAAAGCTGTGCGAAAACTGCAACTTCTCAAATGAAAAAGCGCAGAAAGAGCTTGGATTTGAAACAAGACCTCTTGCCGATTCGCTTCGCGACACCATTAATTGGCTTGATGAAACCGAACACATTGTAAAAAAGTAAATATACTTAGCATATTAAGCGGCGGCGCAGATTAAATTTCTGCACCGCCGTAAATTTTTATGTCATTATTCGCCCTCGTCTATCAGTCCGTAATATCTGCCGAACCAATAGGGGAGAAGGTAACAGCTCGGGCAAATTGCAGTTTTGTTATCGCCGCCCTCAAAAATATAGGGATTGCTGTCATAATTGAACATCGGCTTTTCATCAAGCGCAAGGGGAATAATAAGCTGCTTTTCGCCGCCCCAATGCTCCTGAGCTGTGTCAAAAACAAGATCCTTTCTCTTAGCGTTATAAATCTTTCTGTTAATGAAATCAATCGGCATATCGCGCAGAGCTTTAACAGTTTCGTCAATATCGCACACTTCATCCGTGAAAGCACCGTAAATCAGATTCCACATAACGCAGTGTTCGGTTCTTTCATAATCCCAATGGTGCTTCATTCCCATAAGGAGATATTTTCTTATTGCGCTGTCTTTTTCAATCCTGAGGATTGTTGAAGAACAAAGAAAAGCAAGATTATCGTCAATATGAGTTATGCGCGCATCGTCTTTTTTGTGTTGAGCGGCATTGATAAGGTAATGCTCATCAATCGCAAGGCGCATAAATTCTTTGCGGTATTTTTCATCACCGCTCATATGATAGGCAACATCGAGAAATGTAAGTATTTCAAGTGAATTTACGCATTTTTCCCAAAGCCACATACTTTTTCCGTTCAGCTCTGAGGGAGCCCAGCAAGCCCAAGTTGTCGGCAATCCGTCAATATCGCAAAGTCTGTAACCGTTATCAATTATATGATCTGCAATATCGGTAATTATTTCTCTGATATAGGCTTTTTCTTCATTATCGGCACATAAATCATAATAGAGAGAGAAGCCGAGAAAATGCCCCGTCATTTCATCGCTTGAGGTTTCGCCGAGCCATTCGCATGTGCCGTCGGGGGCTTTGTGCCATTCGCACCAATCAACATTCTGCTCGGTGCCTATTCCGTAGCCTTCGTCATCCTCAAAACGCACGGCTCGTGCGGTGAAGCCTTTAATTCCCGAAACCTTTGTGAGATAAGCGCAGGCTTTCATTGAACGCCTTGCGGCTTCAAGAACTTTTTCGTCTTTTGTAACTGCGTAGCAGTAACAAAGAGCGGCGAGATATGTATGAGTCCAAAGTCCGTCATTATCGGTTATTTTCGGCTTACCTGTTGAAATGTCGCAGTTGGCAATATTGCCGAGGTGTGTTGCGTAGCCGGGCTTGCGAATATAATATTTCTCCGTCAGCTCAAAGCAGTAATCGGCTTTTTCGGCAAGAGTCATTGTTTTTTCGCTGATTTTTGTGACGCCGGAATCAGTTGCAGTCCAAATATCCGACCCAACGGCTATCGCGTCATTAATGTTTTCGGCGCACGCCCAACGGGTTGCGGGCAGATGCTTCGCCGCACCGTTGCTTATAATAGTTAGTCCTGCTTCGGAGCCGAGGATTACTCTGCCGTCATCGGCAAAGCTGATGCTGTTGATTTCTTCATTCGGCAGGCAGTTGATTTCGTTATGACCGTACCAGCCGCAGCCGTTATCAAAAATATATGCGCCCTTATCTGTTCCGAGCCAAAGGAAACCGAGAGACTCATCAAATGCCGCCGTGTTGATTTTAAATTCGGGCATGGTTGTATGCTCGGGGTAAACACACATCCAGTGTTTCCTTTTGCCTGCGAATATTGCAAGACATCTGCCCGAAAAAGAAACAATCTTCCCTTTTGAGCAAGCAAGTCCCATTGCGGGACGGTCAGTTTCAAAATACGGCTCAAAGCAGGGATTGCCAAGCTTATATAAAGTGCTTTCAGTTATAAGATAGATATCCTTTTTTCCTTTTATGGCAACAACATCTTCATCAAGGATTTGCAATTCGCATATTTTGCCGTTTTTGATGCAAAAAACAATCTTTCCCGAGGCAAAATATATCGTTCCGTCATCGGCGGCGTTGATTGCCTGAACGCAGCCGCAGGCAAGAGAGCCGAATCCTCCGTCGCTTTTTGAATAATTCAGACCGTTTTCTGTTCCGATATAAACCGTTCCGTCCGCACCTGATGCAAGGCAAAGCGCTCTGTCAGCCAAAAGACCGTTGCTTCCGTCAAAAAAGTCGCAGATTCTCTGCGGAAAACTGCGGCTCTTGTAATATCCTTTTCTTTCCATATTTATATTCTCCTTAAACTATTGTAATTGATGTCTGAATAAAATTTGCGGAACCGTTTTCCCTTATGATAACTTTTCTGTCACCCTTTTCGCAGGAGCTTTCAATCGGAAAAGTCCATGTCACAAATCCGTTGATATCAGCGGTTTTTGCCGCTAAATCCTTGCTTTCGGCTTTTTTTGACGGAGTTTCATAAAACTCAATGGTATATTTTTTGTCAGGGCTTCCCTGTATCATAACCGTTGCATAATTGCCGACGGCAACAGGCGAAGTTTTTGTTAAAAGCGAAATTCCTTTGGATATTTCATCAATTTTTTCGCCCTTTGTAGTTTTCTCCGTTACTACCTGTGAAGCGGTTACTGATGTGTTATTTGATTCGGTTTTTTTAGGCTTTGCAGTTACGGTAACCGACTTGGTTGTCGATGCGGTTACTTCGGAATTTTCAAAACTTGAAGATGCCGTAACATCATCGGCAACAGAATGAATAACAGAGCCTTTCACGGTTTCAGAAACCGGTTTGTCCGACTGAGCTGAAAAATCAGAAGCTGTTGTTTCATCAGCAGTTTCGGAATTACACGCCGAAATTAAAACAGCAACAGATAAAGTAATAATCACAGCAAAAAGTGATTTAATTAAATGCTTATTCAAAACCGTACACCTCACAGTTTTATGGAGATTTCTCCGGAAGAAAGAGTGTCGATAATGCCGTCTGTGCGTTCAACAATCAGGTTGCAAGTGTCGTTAATATCGATTGCCTTTGCCGAGAATTCTTCTCCGTTTTTTGTATATGTAATTTGTCTTCCCAAAACAAAAAGTCTTTTTTTATAATCCCGAATAATATTGCCGTCGTTTGAATTTTTGATATATCCGAGCAATCTTTCCGCCGTTTTCTCGGCAAGCTCTGATTTTTCACAGTCTATATTCAAACTGCCCGCCGCACTAAGCTCTTCGGGAAAAGAAACGGTAGTCAGATTTATGCCTATTCCTACCGCAACAAATAGCTGTTCATCTTTTCCAAAAAGCTCCGTCAGAATTCCGCAAACTTTATGACCGTCCGAAAATACATCATTTACCCATTTAATCTCAGGCTTTGCGCCGAGTGCTTCAAGCTCACGGCAAACAGAGACTGCCGCGGCACAGGTTATTAATTCGCAGTTATCCGGAGCTTTAAAAACGAGCGTCATATACAGCCCCGTTCCGCTCGGAGAAAAGAAGCTTTTTCCTCTGCGACCTCTGCCGTTTGTTTGTCCGTCAGCAATTATAAGCGCGGGCAGCAAAAGCTTTTCGGCGTTTTCTTTTGCATATGTATTTGTTGACGGAAGCGTTTCAAAATGAATAATATTGAGTTTTGACAAGCTGATCAATCCTCACAAGTATGATAAAATATTTTATCACACTTTGTTCCATATTGCAATAAAATTTTGATTTGTCCGCCAACGCAAGTTTAAAAATATTATCTGATTTTATATTGACAGCAATATTAAAAAAATGTAGAATTTGTATATATTTTTGTTTAAGTCCTAAGTAAAGGTGGGATCGGCTTGAAGATACTTCAAAAAGGATTTAATTATTCTCAGGACGGACCGGGTAACCGCCTTGTTTATCATTTGCAGGGTTGTAATTTTGCCTGCGCTTG
>JAEDGK010000125.1 GCA_016297555.1 Clostridiaceae bacterium | reverse complement strand
GAGCCCACATCGCAGCCTCCGAAATATTTCATACATCAGACTCCTTAATCAAGATTATGTTTTCCATAAGGTCAATGTCAAGAATTTCTCCCTTTAAAACTGTTCGCTGCCCCATCAGATCATAGCAAACAACTTCGCCGTCCTTCGGCAGAACCCTTGCAATGTTTTTACACAAAAAGATGTTTTCTTCCGGACCTTTTTTATACACAGAGGAAAGACACATATTTATTCCTCCGTTTTACCGAGTATCAGACGAAGTTTTTCGCTCGACTGTTCAAGCAATGAAACCGATTGAGCAATCAGCTCGGCTTCGTCTTTTGTGAGTGCCGCCGCGGCTTCAAGCAGCTCTTCTGCGTGGTGGGCATTGTGGTGCTCCATATATTTCAACAGAGCAAGAGCCTCTTCCCGTGACAGAGATTTCGGACTGTTTTCATGTTGCATGGTTTTTTCTCTCCTTTTCTTTTTGAAAATGCAGCTCGCGTAAGCCTTCAACCTCATCGCAGATAGGCTTCATTTTGCAGGCAGCGCAGTCAAGTTCGTCAAGCTGCAACGTTTTTTGAACTGCATCGGTAATTTTTTTTGCCTTGCGTGCCAATGCAGCCAAGGCAGAATAATCAACATCCGGGCAGGTAATGAATACGGTTTTCACATACGCCACATCGTCCTGCTCTTTCAGCAGTTTAATAAGACTGCACCCTATATTCATAAATGACAGCGGCGGCTTGCGTTTCAGCGCTTCCTTTGAAACCTTTACCTGCTCTCTTCCGGCGGAGGGGGAGATACGGATATGATATCCTTTTGGATAAAGCTGAAACACGGTAAACCCGATACTTTTAAGCTGTTCATAATGTAGATTTTCTTCGCTTTTTTCTTCCAATTGGATAAATGTCAGGTGGGCAAACGACACATCTTCCGTAATTTCATTCAGGTCTTTTCCGAACAACAAGACCTCATCTCCGGCTTCGGAAAAGGACGTGAACATTGTGCTTTCCACGGCATACTTTCCGCCGCCTCCAAGCTCGAATGCGGTATCGCTCCGAAACAGCAGAGCGTTTTTATCTCCCGGTTCGGCGCAAAGGCATTCTTCAAAACCGCAGGACTTGTCCGGCAAGTCCGGAAGCAATGCCCGAACCTCTTTTATTACATCTTCAAACAGCTTCATGTAAGGTCTTCTCCCATCAACGCACTCAGCGCCGCTTTTGCTCCGCAAAACAGCGGTGAATCGGCAGCAAGATGAAACACGCTTTCACCTTGCATATCGTTTTCGGCTTGCTCTGAATCGTCACCGATAACGGCAAGCACGGGTGCAATTTCCGAAATTGCAGAGGAATCAAAGCCGGCTCTTGCACGGTTGAATATGATGCCGGTCTTTTTGCAGGAGGTCAGACGTTTTGAAACATCATTAATTGTTGAAATGACCTGAATTCCTTTTCTGCTTGAATCGCTCACAAGAATCAGATATGTGATGTTTTCCATCACACGGCGGTTTATCTGCTCAATTCCGGCTTCTCCGTCTATTACAACATAGTCGAAGTTTTCTGAAATCGTTTCAATAACCTGCTTCAAGTAAGCGTTGACCTTACAGTAGCAGCCGGCAGCCTCAGGACGTCCGATTGCAAGAAAAGAAATATTGCCGCTTTCGGTGATGCAGTCCTGCAAGTGAAATCTTGCCTCGCTTAAAAGCTCAATGGCGTCTGCCGTTTCGCCTTTTTCAATGCTTTCGGCAATTTTCAGACGGATGTCGTCCAGGGTGAGTGTCGGTTCCAAATTCAGCGCCGTTGAAAGACCGACAGCAGGGTCTGCGTCAACGGCAAGAATTCTTTTTTTGGGGTAAGCCTCCGACAAAATACGAATGAACGCTGCGGAAAGAGATGTTTTGCCAACTCCGCCCTTTCCCGCGAACGCAAAAATTATGGTGTTCATAGATTCCTCCGAACCAAATACCTGTGCCGCAATCGAAATTATTAGAAAAAGTATAAATACTATTAATTATTATAACACATCACATTTTGAAAAGCAACCCAATAACAAGCAGCCTGTCTGTGTTTCTGTGCTCATATATTTTCCTCCCGGTTCAGTTCTAACCAACTCTATAGACTTGACTTAACTATTTTAGACCGGTTTGGTCTTCTTGGGTAGACGAGGGTATTTGGGGGTTACCTTAAATCTATGAACTGATACTAAACAATAACCGTCGATACGGGATTATTTATTGCCTTTCGCCCGGTTGTGGGTGGCGCAAAGCATGGTGCAGTTGCTAATATCCGTTGCGCCGCCGTTGCTCCATGCGGTAACGTGGTCTGCGTCCATTTCTTTCAACTTATAGATACGCTGCTTGTTGTTATCGCTACCAAGGGCGCAAAGTGGGCAGTTTGAAATGCCCCTTGCTGTTGCGTCCGTCGTTTGCCGTTCATAAACTGTTCTTTTCGTTACATCATCGAAAATACGAATGTCAAGCAGTTTCGTATCAGTACAGCCGCTTAAAATGTACTCGAATACACCCTTGCGGTTCTTTACAAAGTAATCCGCATACAAGGCTTTCATTTTATCGTGTACGTCATTGGGATTATAGGCGTTTGCATGAAAACGCTCATAGAACGCGCCCCAGTTCAAGCCACGCATTTCTGTTTCAACATCAATGAACACACTTGAAATCCAGTCAATAACGCTGTTGAAATAGGTCTTTAATTCCGTTATATTCGTGACGTATCTGTGGCGGCTCATATAATCGTCAATATTGCCTTTGCTAACCCACATAAGGGCAGTACGCAAATAATCCTGCCGTTTTACATCGCCGCTGATATACGCTGCCCATTTCTGAATATTGGCATTTTGGCTATTGGAAAACTCCGCTTTTGCAAGTGTTACGAACGGGCCGGAATAGATAGCGTTCAAAAGTTCCTGCTCATTCAGCGGAACACCCACAATATTTATCGTTTTGAACCATTCCTTGATTTCGCTCTCCGTGCCGCTACATTCGTAAATCGTCAGCTTTGTATCAAGTATTTTACGCTGCAAGTTCTCTGCCAATCCTCTAAAATACTGCTGCATACCGTTTTCGTCCAAAATGGGAAATTTGCCCGTCAGAAAGCGGCCTATGCTTGTAATGCGCTGTTGTCCGTCCAACACTTCAAATTCATTGTCGGAAACCTTCGTAAAATATATAAGTCCGATAGGGTAGCCCTTTAACACGGACTGAATAACGGCAACGTCTTTTTTACCATCGGCATATATGTAATTGCGCTGATACTCCGGCTGAATAGTCAGCTTTCCGGCAAGCCCAAAAAGCCCTTTGCCCTCATATTCGTTATAGACAAAGCCTTCGCAGATTTGTTCAATGGTTATATCTGTTCTCAATGTGGTAAGCATTTTATTGTCACTCCCTACTTATCCAACGGATTAGTATGCGCGGATAAATGCTAAGCAAATAACCGTCCGCATTGTCAGCCGTATAATAAACTGTTCCGATTGGTTCTTCCTTTATCAAAACTGCAGCCCTTGTGTTTACTTTGCTGCCGCCTTGTGTGCTGCCGTCCTTATTATGTTGAACTGCATTTTCATAAATAACAGTCATTGGATAGTCTACGGTGTTACCAAGCGTAATACCAAGTATTTCAAATTGCTCAGGATTGTATTTTTCTAAAAAAGTGATTGGAACGCCCATAACTCCATTACACCTTGTGCCTGATAAATAATCTCTTGTATCTACGGGTTCCACAGACAACAGGCTGTGCGACTCCGCTTTCTGCATTCCACAATCCAGCGGCAAAGCCCTTTCCTTCGCTTTCTGTTGCTCCGACGATTTCAAACTGTTCAGGATTGAACTTTTCAAGGAATGTGATTGGCACTCCCATGATACCATTACATCTTGCGCCTGACGATGTTTCGGAAGTAAGGCGTAATTCTGCGTCTGTCTGTCTGTCTGTCTGTCTGTCTGTCTGTCTGTCTGTCTGTCTGTCTGTCAAAATTGTGTCGGTTTTAACTGTATATGTCAAGTCTTTTTCATCATTTTCTTTGCGAAATTTTACGACTTCAAACTGTTCTGGATTGTGTTTTTCAAGATATGCAATCGGTGCTCCCATATCCGCAAAGTAATCGCTGGGAATAGCATCTACAAACGGAACCTCTATTGCGTCATAATTATCATATTTCACATAACCCTGTTCTCTAATCTGTTTATGCTTGCTGTATTTCAAATTATCCGCCATAGTCATTAGTGATAAAGGCTGGTGCCGCCTGCCGTGGTCAATATTCGTGAACCAACAAGCATTCCCCAGTCTGGTGTAATTGCCGACATAGCCCAATTTTGCGGCTTTCTCGCGGTCACTCGGCGCAACATATGCGCCTTCAGGCACTTCAAAAACCATGTCTTTGCCGTTGTTGGTTGCGCCTATCCATAATTTATTTTCTTTAAGCAGCGGAAATATTTCCTTGTATGTTATAGCGTTTTGATTGCCAATAATAACAAGTTTTTTGCCAGCTTCCATTACCCATGCGACAAAGTCACGGAACAGGGAAAATGGCGGATTTGTTGCAATTATATCTGCTTCATCGCGCAAGGCCTTTACTTCATCACTGCGAAAATCACCATCACCTTCTAAGTATTCCCATTGTAAATCATCTATATCAATAGTTCCCGATTTGTCAGCGTCACGTTCAAGTGTAAAAATTCTGCCGTGCGCACGCGATTTCTTTTCGTCGTACTGCGGCGACTGCACTTCAAACAATGACATTTGATGATACTGCTCATATTGCTGCTCTTTGCTTTCGGTTGCATAGCCGGTACTGATTAACTTTTTCAATCCAAGCGTTTCAAAATTCTGCGCAAAATACCTTGTAAAATTGCTCCACGCAGGGTCATCGCAAGGCAATAAGACCGTTTTCCCGCGAAAAACATTGGGATCATATTCCAAATAGGCATTCATTTCCTTTTGAATATAGTCAAATACCGTGTAGAACTCATCGTTTTTCTTTGCCTTTGCCTTGCTTAAACTTTCGTTTGCCATTATCTCTCGCTGCCTTTCTCTGTATCGCTGTCTA
>JAEDGK010000019.1 GCA_016297555.1 Clostridiaceae bacterium | reverse complement strand
GACCCAGAATTGCAAACCTCTTCCAGCAGGTTAACGATCAAATACCCGAGAACCTTGCGCCGACTCAAGGATAAGCATTTTCACTTGAATTTCAAGTTTCTTTAACAACATAGACATTTAGCACGGCAGAGGGGAGGAAAGACTGTAGTGCCTTTCCTCCCATATCGCACAAAAACAGGGAGATTAACTCCTGCGTAATACTTCTGAGATTAAGAGCAGGTTCTCCTGCTCTTTTTTCGTTATTAATTCGGAGGACGGTGATATATGTGAAAAGGAAAAGGGAAAGCGGTCAGGCGATGGTTGAGTTTGCTTTGATACTGCCGATTCTTCTGTTGATTGTATGCGGTATTATTGACTTCGGCTGGCTTTTTTTTAATCAGCTTTCGCTTGACAATGCGTGCCGTGAGGGAGCAAGATACGCAACGGTTCATTCGATTGATGAGGATTGTGAAGCTCTGACTGCACAGCATGTTGAAAATATTATATCTCCGGTTGTTGATAATGTAACTGTGACAATAACATATTCATCTGAAACCGACCGTCTTGCGGGCGATGTTACCGTTAAGCTGGAAGCTCAGATGAATATTTTAACTCCCGTCTTGGGAATTATATCCGGCGGTCAGACAAGACCGATTACTTCTGAGGTTACAATGAAAGTAGAAACATAACTTTATAGCCGAAAAAGCGAAAGGAAGCGGTTTTTTATGAAAAAAATATATCTGATGGCTGTAATTTTTGCCATTATTGCGGGAGCTGCCACCTGGCTTTTCGCAACTGAAATCAAAAAGAGCACAACAATTAAAGATGTTGAAAAGGCAAGCGTTGTTGTCCCCATTGCTGATATTAACGAATATACGGTCATTACCGACGATATGCTGGCTGTTGTCGATCTTCCGGTTTCTTCAATAACCTACGGAACGGTTACGAAAAAAGAAGATATAGTCGGCCTTGTTAATAAAACCAAGCTTTACAGAGGAGAGCAGATTATTGCAGATAAGCTTACTCTTATCGGCGAGAATTCTGACGATTCTCGGCTTTCCTATCACTTGAATAAAGGCGAATATGCGGTCGCGGTTGTTGTTTCAAACGAATCCGGAATAGCCGGTTTTATTAGAGAAGGAGATTATATCAATCTTTATGCTATTGAAAAACAAACAAATACCGCAAAACTCGCTCTTAAAAATCTGTTGGTTTTAAAAGCCGGCAGTGCGGCTGAAATGAGAGAAGCCGAGGCGTCGGATAATAAAACCGTAATCGATTACACGGTGCTTGTTTTGAGAATGAATGAAGCAAATCTTCAGACTTATTACGGTGAGATTGCAGCCGGTTCATCATTCAACTGCTGTCTTGTTCCGTTCTCTGAGGGCAATAAGTTAAATGGTCAGCTCGATGAGACAGTAACAAAGCACGAAATCGCAACAAACCCCTATTCTCCCGTTCAGGTTACCGTTGCCGAGGAAAAGGAAGATTAATAACGGCGATGATTTTACATATTAAGTATTAATTGCGAGGTATTCCAATGGAAAAACTTAATGCGGTTGTTTTGTCGGAGGATATGGATCTCCGAATATATTTAAAGAATCACTTGAAAAGTGACAATATTATCATTGCCGGTTATTCTGATTTCAGCAGCGCCGGAAAGCTCAAGGTTGAAAGCCTTTTCCCCGATATTGTAATCTGTGCAATAAGGGGAGAGGTTGAAGAGCACATTTTCAGCTTTGTTCAGCAAATTCTCATAAATCTGCGTAACTGCTTTGTTGTTATTGTCAATGACAGCATCACCGTTGAGCTTGTCAATAAAGCGGCGCAGTTCGGTATCAGAGGCGTTATTCCTTTCACAATGAGTGAAGAAGATTTAGTTAAAGAACTTCTTAATATCTATGATTTGGAGCTTCAGAGACGCCTTGATACCAATGACGGCAAAAAAATCAGATCAAAGGTTCTGGCGTTTTTCTCAGGAAAAGGCGGAACGGGCAAAACAACCCTTGCTGTCAATACTGCCGCTCAGATTGCAAAGCTCGGCAAAAGAACGATTTTGCTTGACCTTGATTTGAATTTCGGCAATGTAACAATGGCTCTTGACCTTAATCCGAGAGACAGCATTGTTGAGCTTGTGCAGGACAGAAACGGTGTAACAATCGAAAATATCAACAGCTTTTGTGCAACTCATAACACGGGTCTCAGTGTTCTCGGCGCACCGAAAAGCCCCGAATATGCCGAGTACATTAAGCCCGATGATATTGAAAAGATTATCGATACCGTAAGACCCTATTTTGAATACATAATTTTGGATTTGCCGCCCGATCTCAGCGATGCAACGCTGACCGCGCTTGAAAACAGCGAAGAAATCTTTATGGTTTATAATATGGATATCTTTTCGCTTCAGAACGCTAAATCCTGCGTTGATGTTTTGCGCCAGCTCCACCAGGGAGATAAGCTGAAGCTGTTGGTCAATAAGTTTTCAAAAGGCTTGCTTAACGAAAAGGATTTCGTTAAAACGCTTGAAATGCCTGTTTATGCTTATATCAGGGAGGACGCAAAGCTTATCTGCGCAAGCGTTAACAAGGGAGTTCCGGTTATGCTTTCAAATCCCCAGTCTGAGATTGCACGCGACATCAAATCCTTTGTTGGGTCGGTTATCGAAAGATATGAGGGGATTAAAACTCTCAATGATGAGAACAACGCCAAAAAAGGCAGCATAAAATTTGCTAAAAAACCCTCGGTAAAAAATGACGCAAATAATGAGAATAAATAAGATAACAAAAAAGATAACAAAAAGGAGACGAAAAAGAGATAAAATAATCTGATCTGATTTTAACTATCTTTTTATATCAATAATCTCGGAAGGTAATGATTTATGGGACTTTTGAACAGACTTGACGCACAAAAGAAACAACCCGCAGGCTCGGGCGACGCAAAAGCTGCGGAAATAAAGGAAACTGCCGTTGCAGAGGTAAAAAGTTCTCCTCAGGCAGAAGAAAAGGATGTTTACGCCGATATAAAAAGAACAATTCATGTTGACATTATCCGAGAAATGAACAGAGAGGGTAATGTTGCGATTGACCGCGGGTCAATCTATAAAATGCTTGATGAAAAAATCAATGATGACGAATACAAAATCCCGAGAATTGACAGACCCAAGGTTTTCAGTGAGCTGTTTAACGATATTGTCGGCTACGGCCCGATTGAAGAATTGGTCGAAAGTGAAAAGTTTTCCGAAATAATGATAAACGGTCCGGATCATGTTTATGTTGAGCAGGGCGGTAAGCTTGTTCTGACCGATAAAAAATTCAGAGATGAAGAGCATCTGATGAATATTATCGACAGAATAGTTTCGCAGGTCGGCAGACATGTTGATGAGTCAAGCCCCATGTGCGACGCCCGTCTGCCGGACGGCTCGCGTGTTAATGTTATCATTCCGCCGCTTTCGCTTGTCGGTCCCGTTGTTACAATCAGAAAATTCGGCAAAAAGCCTATTAGCGCACAGCAGCTCATAAAATTCGGCTCGCTTAATCAGAATATGCTGCATTTTCTTGAAGCCTGCGTAAAAGGAAAACTGAACATAATTGTTTCGGGAGGTACGGGCAGCGGAAAAACAACGCTTCTGAATGTTCTTTCTTCGTTCATTAACGAGGATGAAAGAATAGTAACCATAGAGGACGCCGCGGAGGTTCAGCTCAAACAGGAGCATGTAATAACGCTTGAAGCAAGACCTGCCAACCTTGAGGGCAAGGGCGCAATTACGATAAGAAATCTTGTTAAGAACGCCCTTCGTATGAGACCCGACAGAATAATCGTCGGTGAGGTTCGTTCTGAAGAAACGCTTGATATGCTTCAGGCGATGAACACCGGTCATGACGGCTCGCTGACAACCATTCACGCCAACTCTCCGAGAGACTCAATCGCCCGTGTTGAAACCATGGTTATGATGTCAGGTATGGAGCTTCCGCTGAAAGCTATCAGAGACCAGGTTGCCTCTGCTATTGACCTTATTATTCAGCAGTCCCGTTTGCGCGACGGTACAAGAAAGGTTACAAGCATTTCTGAGGTTGTCGGTATGGAAGGCGATATCGTCAGTATGCAGGAGATTTTCAGATATGAAACCGAAGGTCATGTTGACGCTTCGGGTAAATTCATCGGCAGATTTAAGGCAACAGGTGTCAGACCGTATTGCCTTGAAAAAATAAGAGGAAACGGAGTGAATGTCAATAATGACTGGTTTACAGATTAGTTTATTTGTTTTAGTCATCTCTGTTTCGATTGCCGCGTTTTTTATTTTAACAAGCATTTACGGCGGTGCTACCCGTGAAAGACGCGCCGTTGAGCAAAGAATAGTTAAGATTAATGTTAATCCAAAGGAAATAGGAAAGCAGATAAAAGACAAGCGCGATGAAAGGCGAAGACGGATTGAAACCAAAGCCCGCAGCGGTCAGTCGCTCAGGCGCAAAAAGCTTATGGACACCGTTTTTAATGAGTTGGTGCTCGCGGGTATTATGATGGGTCCGGAAGAATTCACAATAATGTGGATTTGCCTTACCTTTGGCCCTTCGGGTATTTCCGCGCTTTTGGGGGCAAATCCCATTGCCTCCATTACCATGGCTGTTTTAGGCTGTGTTGTTCCTCTGCTTTTTATCAATTTTAAAAAGGGAAAAAGAAGAAAGGCCTTTGAAGCTCAGCTGAGCGATGCGCTTATGGTTATATGCAACTGCCTGCGATCGGGTCTTTCATTTCAGCAGGCGATTGAAACCATAGCAAAAGATATGCCCGCTCCCATCGGCGTGGAATTCAGCAGAGTTTGCAGCGAAATTCAATACGGCGAAACGCTTGAAACCGCTCTCAACAATATGGCAAACAGAATTAAAAGCTCGGATTTGCTGATAGCGGTTTCGGCTGTCAGTATTCAGAGACAGACGGGCGGCAATCTTTCAAAAATTCTTGATACCATATCAGTTACAATAAAAGACAGACTTAAAATCAAGAGCGAAATAAGCGCTCTTACCGCACAGGGCAGAACTTCCGGAATGATAATCGGAGCGCTGCCGATAGTTATTGCGGGTATGCTTATGATTATTGCTTCGGATTATATGTCGATGTTCTTTACAACAAAGGTAGGCAGAATAATGCTTGTCGTTGCGGCTGTTATGGAGGTTTTAGGTTTCTTTGCTATAAGAAAGGTTGTTTCAATCGAATATTGACCGCGATGCGAGGTGAATGTTTTTGGAATTTCTTGTAATTTCATATGCTTTGTTCGGATTTATATTGCTGGTGGCGATTTTAGCGCCTTTCGGCAAGAAAAAGGATCATAAAAACGAGCGAATTTCCCGAATTAAAAAAGACAGCAGCTACACAAATGCCGACGGTATGATGAATCAGTCGTTTTATGCGCGTATGATTGAGCCTACCGTCAAAAAAGTTAATGATTTTATTGAATCAAAAACTCCTAAATCAAAAAACGGAGATAATGAAAATAAATATGAACAGCTTGAAAAAAAGCTTCGCCTCGCGGGAATGTTTATTGACGCGAGCGAATTCAACTTCAAAAAGATGATTTTTATGATTGCAATGATAGTTGCAACCTTGATTCTTGTGGGAGTTTTAAAGCTGAAAGCGGAATACAGCCTGCTTATTATTCTTGTTTCATTAGCTCTGACGGTTCTCGCGCCGACCTATTATTTAAAATCAAGAGTATCAAATCACCAGCTCGGCATAAAAAGGCAGCTGCCGGATGTTATGGATATGCTCAGCGTATGTATTGAAGCGGGTCTTAGCTTTGATGCGGCGCTTTTAAAGGTTTCGGAGAAAATGAGCGGACCGTTTATTGACGAGCTCTTGATTGTTCACAGAGAAATTCAGATGGGCAGAACCCGCAGAGACGCTCTGAAAACTCTTTCCGATTCAACGAGCGTTGAGGAGCTCAGAACCTTTTTATCGGCTTTGATTCAGGCAGAACAGCTCGGTATTCCCATCAATAACATTATGCAAACACAGTCCGAGCAGCTTAGACTTTCGAGAAAAATGGAAGCAAAAGAAAAGGGAATGAAATCAACAATTAAAATGCTTGTTCCTATGCTCATTTTCATTTTTCCGGTAGTTTTCATAATAATACTCGGACCTACGGTTCTTAACATTATTGAGAATTTTATAAATAAATAAGGTGAAATCTATGAAAACCTTGACAGTTTATAAAAATGACGGCATAATATTAGAGAAAGTCGGGCTTGCCGACAAATTCTTTTTAAGGCTCAAAGGCTTGATGTTTAAAAAGAGTTTGGATTTTGACAGCGGACTTCTCATAGTTCCCTGTAATCAGATACATACATTTTGCATGAAATTTTCCATTGATGTGGTTTACCTTGATAAAAACGATAATGTTGTTTTCGTTGACGAGGCTGTACCTCCGGGAAAGATGTGCAAAATGCACAGGGACGCTCAAAAGGTTCTTGAGCTTTGCTCGGGAAAAGCCGCCGATGCCGGCTTTAAAGTCGGAGATAAATTGGTTCTAAAATAAGCTAAATGAGGTTAATGCAATGAAGAAAAAGAAAACCGAAAATCCTGCCGAGAATAACGCAGCAGAGAGCAAAAGCAGAGTTGAGGCAATAACAGAGCCTGCGGAGAGCGTTGATACCGCCGAGGAAAGCGATCTTTCCAAGGTTGTTTTCAAAAAGGCTTTTCAGGGCTATAACATAGCGGATGTTGATGAATATATCGACAGCCAGAATCAGTATCACGCTTCAACCTGCGCCATGTATGACGAAAAGCTCAGCGAGCTTCGCTCCGAGGTTTCACTGCTTAACAGAGAGAGAGAGTCTCTGCTGTCAAAAATTGAGGTTTTGCAGGCCGAGCTTGATAAAGCGCTTTCGGGCGAAACACAAAAAGCTCAGGAAGTTCCCGTGCAGGCGGAGCAGCCCAAGGAAATTATTGTTTCGGAGTCAAGCGGTGATAACTCAGCGCTTATGGCTGAAAATGCCGGGCTTAAAAGCCGCGTTGCCGAGCTTACATCCGAGCTTGAAGAGCAGAAGATTATCAATGATGAGCTTTCAGGCAGAGTTGAAGAGCTTGATAAGAGCAAGGCTGAGATTTTCGGACTTCGCAATGAGATTGCAGGCTTAAATAATGCTGTTTCAGAGAAGAACGAGAGAATATCACAGCTTGAAGGCGTTGAAACTGAGCTTGCAGGTTTGCGTGATGATTACGGAAAGCTTGATAAGCTGTATAAGGGAGAATGTGAAAAACGCGAAAAAGCCGAAAACGCTCTTAACGAAAAATCAGAGCTGCTTACCGCAGGTGAAAAAGAACAGAGCCGCTTGCGTAAGGAGATGTCGGATTCCGAAATCAGGCAGACTATTCTTCATCAGCAGCTTAAAAAGTCTTATGACGAGCTTGATGAGCTCAGAGAGACTAACCGTGCACAGGCTTATGAATATGCAGATAAACTGAGCAAGTTGCAGGCAGATTTTGCAGCAGAAAAAATCAATCTTAAAAAACAGCTTCAGTTCCATTTGTTCCATATCCGTCAGGTCGGAGAGCTTCTTGATGAGGTTAAGAAAGAATACGACGAAGCCGAGGCTTCGCTCAAGGATTTTGAAGCCGAATAATTTCAACAAATCAATCAGCCGTAAGCGCCATTCGGAGCTTACGGCTGATTTTTTATCTGTCTGTTTTGATTTTATTTTGCGGGCATCATATAGAAGCTGAATTCAAGCCCTTTGCTGCCGTCAACCTCAAACTGAGGAAGAATGTCAGGGCCGCAGCTTGCGGTTCCCGTGCCGCGGGTGAAGCCGTCAATATTAACGGCAACCGTGTTTTCGTCATGCAAATCTTCCTGATGCTTTGCGTTTTGAAGCAGTTTCTGCGAAAATTCTCTTGCATTAAAATTAAAATACTTTTTGTCAAATGCAAATTTGATACCGTCGCCATCGCTGTCCGTTACCGAGAGGTATCTGACGGCTGTTCTGTTTCCTGAATCCTGCGGTCTGATGTAATCCTCGTGCATTTCATCAACCGTTGTGGTGTAAACCCCCTCCATTGCCTGTGCATAGAGGTCGCTGAGGTTTTCATCGGGACCCATTCCGTAATATTCGATATTTCTGAATTCCTTGGGCATTTCAAGCGTTAAACCGAAACGGGGCAGGTGAGCGGCAAGCCTCTTTTTTGCAATCGGCTCGAAATCTGCCTCAACCTTGATTATTCCGTCGGCATAAACCGTATATTCAATTTCAACCTTTGCAAGGGGAAGCAGAGTTTTTTTGCTTTTGAGTCGATATGTAACCTCAATTTCTGCCTTGCCGTCCTTAATTTCTGCCTCAAAATCAGAGCAGATGCACTCATAGTCAGCATATCCGGCTTCAATCCATTTCTGCCTGTAAACGGTGTCGTTATCAAGATATGCTCTGTAAATATTGGGAAGAAGTCCTTTTGCATAAGCGGGAGCCTGATTTATAAGCTCCTTGCCGTCTGCAATGTAGCTTTCAAGCATACCTGTTTTGTTTGAGAAAGCAACGCTGCCACCGCCGAAATCAATAACGCTCTTTTCTCCGTCGCTGCTGAAAGAAAGCTTTCCGGCAGTCTTGGGCTTTGCTGTTTTATATTCTTCTTTAACCGCAAATTGCTCAAAAGCAACCTCGTTATCACCGTCATAATAATAAATGTTAAGATGGCAGTCGCAGTCGCCGGAGGGAACTTTGGCGTCAATCGCAATATCCTTAGTCTGCTCAGGCTCAATGTCAAGCACCGCTTCATCGGCGGCGATAAGAGTATTACCGTTTTTAACAAGCTCCCACACTGCGGTCAGATAAGAGCTGTTTCTGAATCTGTTTGTGTTTGTAAAGGTGATAACGCCGTCCTCAAAGCTTGCTCTGACGGGTCTGTAAACATTCTTCATTTCCTTTGCGCCCGTGTGAAGCCGTCTGTCGGGATAAACAAGACCGTCAACGCAGAAGCAGCCGTCATGCCTTTTTTCGCCGTGGTCGCCGCCGTAGGTGAATTTAAGCTTACCGTTGGGGTGATAGACCGCATGGTCTGCCCACTCCCAGATGCAGCCGCCCATCAGATTGTCATGGGCATAGAAGATCTTCCAGTATTCTTCAAGTCCGCCGGGACCTACGCCCATTGCATGAGCATATTCGCAAAGGAAGAAGGGCTTTTTGGTGTATTTTCTGCCTCTTGTATGCTTGCCGCATTTTTCAACATTCTTGTGATTGGTATACATCTCGGAAACAACATCATATGAATGTCTTTCACATCTGATAACGCCCTCATAGTGAACGGGAATTTCGGGGCAGACCTTGTGAAGATAGTCATAACATACATCCTGGCACGCCCAGCCGCCTGCCTCGTTGCCGAGCGACCACATTATAACGCTTGCACGGCTTCTGTCGCGAAGATACATTCTTTTAACTCTGTCAAGGTATCGCGGAGCCCATTCGGGATTGTTGCTGATAAGGTTAAAATCATTGTGGGGTTCACAGGCGCAGCCGTGAGTTTCAATATCCGCTTCATCAATAACATAAAGTCCGTAAATATCGCAGAGCACAAGGAACTGCGCATCGGGGGGATAGTGCGAGGTTCTGACGGCGTTGACATTCAGCGATTTCATCAGCTTTATGTCTTTTTCCATATCGTCAAAGCTCATAACATAGCCGTTTTTATAGTGGGTGTCATGATGATTGACGCCCTTTATCTTAATCTTTTTGCCGTTAACCGTGAAGACATCTTTTTTGATTTTAACGGTCTTGAAGCCGATAAAGTTTCTGACCGTCATAACCTGATTTTCACCGTCGAAAAGAGTAACGAAAGCGGTATAAAGAGTAGGTATTTCCGCGTTCCAGCTCTGAACATTGAGTGAAGTGAAATTGATATCCGCTTTTTCAGCGGCGTCAATTACTTTTTCGGCGATAAGCTTGTTTTTGCAGTAAACTTCGGCGCGCAGAGTCATGCCCTGTGCGTTGCCTACAGTTTCAACCTCTATGCCGAGATCCCAGCCGTTTGAGGTTTCTTTGGGTCTGTAATAAACATCGTTAATAAAGGTTTTGGGCATCTCATAGAGCAAAACATCTCTGAAAATTCCGTTTTCTCTGAACATATCCTGACATTCAAGGAAGGTTGCGTTTGACCATTTGTGAACAACTGCCAGCAACTCGTTTTCTCCCTTGACGGTATAGTTTGTTATATCAAACTCTGCCGTGTTGTGCGCTCCTTCGCTGTAACCAACAAATTTGCCGTTAACATAAAGGTCAATGCAGGGGATAACGCCAAGGAAAGATATTATATATGTTTTATCGGTGTTTTCGATATCAAAGGTTTTTCTGTAAACTCCCGCAGGCTGTTCCTCGGGAACATAGGGGGGCTTATCGTCAAAAGGATAGGGGCAGTTGATATATGCGGGGTTTTCGTAGCCCGTTCTCTGCCAGGTTGAGGGCACTTTGATTGTGTCAAAATCAACGCAGCCTGTGTCGAGAGTGTCGGGCAAATCCTTGCAGCTTGAGTAATATTTAAACTCCCAGCTTCCCGAGAGAACCTTTACTAAGTCGGAAGATGTGCGTTCTTTTTTAAAAGAGGTAGATTTCAGCTTTTCTTTTGAGGAATAGGGGATTGAATACCCTCTGCCCTCACGCTTGTTGATTTCAAAAACCGAAAAGTCATTGAAATTAGTTTTGTTGATAAGGTATTTCATCTGATTAATGCCTCTCCTTTAATTTTTTGATCATAATTTTTGCTGCTTTATATATATCGCCGCAGCCGAGGGTGATTATCAAATCGCCGCTTTCGGCATTGTCAACGGCATATTGCGCCACTTCTTCAAAGGTGTTGAACCACACGCTTCCCGGGATTTTTTCTGCAAGCTGTTCAGTGTAAATTCCGTAGGTGTTAATTTCGCGCGAGCCCATAATTTCAGTCATAATGCATCTGTCGGGGATTTGAAGAACTCTTACAAAATCGTCAAACAGCATTGCTGTTCTTGAATAGGTGAACGGCTGAAAGACTGCCCAAACTTTTTTATATCCCATATTCATTGCGGTTTTAAGCGTAACCTCAAGCTCTCTCGGGTGATGGGCGTAGTCGTCCGCTATTGTTATTCCGTCTATTTCGGCAAGCTTTTCAAAGCGCCTGCCCGCGCCGTGAAAATCAGCTATGCCTCTCACACATTGCTCAAAGGTTACTCCCGAATACATTGCGGCGGCGATAACCGCGAGCGCATTGTAAATATTGTGCTTGCCGGGGATTGAAAGAGTAACTCTGCCGAGCTTTTCACCGTGCCTTACAAGGTCAAATGAATCGTATTCATTGTTATTGCTGATGTTGTCGGCATAATAATCGTTGCTTTTTTCAAAGCCGAAGGTTATTCCGGGCTTGCCGCTTTCTTTAAGGGCAGGCAGAATTGCCTCGACCGTGTTGGCGTCATCACCGTTATAAATGATTGCCTTGGTTGCCATTGAAGCAAATTTTGTGAAAGAATTTTTAAGATTCTCAAGCGTTTTGAAGTAATCAAGATGATCCTCGTCAATGTTTAAAACAACGGCAACATCGGGCGACAAATCAAGAAAAGTGTCAACAAATTCGCAGGCCTCGCAAACCATATGCTCGCTGTGACCGACCATTCCGTTTGAGCCTGTCAACGGCAGCTTTCCGCCGATAACGGCAGTCGGATCGAAATCAGCCTCAATTAAAACCTGCGTAAGCATTGAGCAGGAGGTTGTTTTGCCGTGAGTTCCGCTTATGCAAATGCTGTTGGGGTAAATGCGGGTAACCGCTCCGAGCAGCTTGCTTCTTTCAAAGGTGGGAATTCCCGATTCCTTCGCGGCAACAAGCTCGGGGTTATCCTTGAGCAGAGCGGCGGTATAAACTATCATTTCCGCACCCTCAATGTTTTCGGCTCTCTGACCCATCGCAACGGGTATTCCCAGAGCGCGGATTCTTGCAAGGGTATCGGTTTCGTTATTATCAGAGCCGCTGAGAATATAACCTTCTTTATGGAGTATCTCGGCAAGAGGGCACATACCCGAGCCGCCTATGCCGATAAAATGAATTCGTTTGATTGATTTGAGTAAATTATCAATTTCAGGCATACTAACTTCTTCCTTTCAGAATATCATTTTTATTATATATCATATGTTAAGAAAAATAAAGCATAATTTAATAATATTATCAAAATTTTCCCTGTTGAGCGTTGCTCTCTTTATGTCACAGCCTTGCACCTTAAACATAAAATATTATTAGCAACACACAGGGAGGTGTAAATTTGCAAAAGGTAAAAAATTTTTTAATTATCGGCGGCGACAGCCGACAGCTTTATATGGCGGATTATCTTGAAGAAATCGGATATTCCGTACAGGTTTACGGAGTGCCGGAGAAAAAAAGAAAATGTGCAAAAGACTTGAAAGAGGCAATTAATTCGGCAGATGCCGTTCTGCTTCCTCTGCCTTTTACAAAAGATGAAAAATATGTGTTTTCAATAGTCCCTATGAAAGAAACGATTGACGATATTGCTTCATGGATAAAAAAAGACCAGCCGGTTTTCGGAGGAATGATAAGCAGGGGAGCCTTAAAGAAGCTTGAGAAAACGGGAGGCAAGGTTTTCGACTACTTCAAGTGCGAGGATGTAACGGTTATGAACACCGTTCCTACCGTTCAAGGCATACTTAAAACTATGATAGATAACATTGAATATACAATTCATTCAAGCGAATGTGCGGTTTTCGGCTACGGAAGAATAGCCAAGCTCACAGCCCGCGTGCTTTCGTCAATAGGAGCAAATGTTACTGTATGCGCCAGAAAATACGGCGATATTGCGAGCGCGCGCATTAACGGCGCAGAGGGCTGCCTGATAAAAGATTTTCACAACATTGCACATAAATTTGATATTATTATAAACACCGTGCCGTCGGTTGTAGTTGACAGAAAAATTCTTGAAAATGTCAGGGCAGACTGTCTGATAATTGATGTTGCTTCCGCGCCGTACGGAACGGATTTTGCGGCGGCGTTTGAGCTTGGACTGAACGCCGTTCAATGCTCGTCGCTTCCGGGCAAGGTTGCCCCCAAAACGGCGGGTAAAATAATTGCCGACGGTGTTATTAATATGCTCAGGGAGGAAAACTATGGATAATTTTACCGTTGGTTTTGCTCTGTGCGGCTCTTTTTGTACATTTGAACGGGCGATAGAGCAAATCAAGAATTTCAAAAGCAGAGGAGCCGATGTTATCCCGATTATGTCATATAACGCTTTTTCAACGGATACGAGATTCGGCAAAGCTTCGGAACATATAAAAAAAGTTGAAGAGCTGTGCGGAAGAAAAATAATAGCAAGCCTTGCAGACGCGGAACCTATCGGCCCTAAGAAATTGCTTGATATACTTGTTATAGAGCCTTGCACGGGGAATACGATTGCCAAGCTTGCCGCGGGGATAACCGATACTCCCGTAACCCTTGCCGCAAAAGCGCACCTGAGAAACGAAAAGCCCCTGCTCATAGCGGTTTCAACCAACGATGCGCTGTCAGCCGCCGCGTCAAATATCGGCAGGCTTCTGAACTGCAAACATATTTACTTTGTTCCAATGCGGCAGGACGACAGCGTTAAAAAGCCGCGTTCAGTTGTTGCGGATTTTTCAAAAACCTATGAAGCGGCTCTCAGCGCGCTTGACGGCAAGCAAATTCAGCCGATATATTTATAGAAAACCACAGTAAGGGCATTGTTTTTTCGGAAGCTTTGCCCTTGCATATTTTTGCCGAATATAATACTTGAAATATACACGGTTTGTTGATATAATATTAATAATTACGCGATATAATGGAGGAAGTATGAAAGGTAAACTTGTTGTTATAGAGGGTCTTGACGGCAGCGGCAAGTCCACACAGGAGGAATTGCTGAAAAAGAAGCTGTCGGACTGCGGCGTTAAAGTCAATTTCATAAAGCTTCCGAATTACGGCGACCCTGCGTGCGAGCCTGTCAAAATGTATCTTGCGGGCAGATTCGGCGATAAGCCGGAGGATGTTAACGCATATGCAGCGTCGGCTTTTTTTGCTGTTGACAGATATGTCAGCTTTAACTGTTATTGGAAAGACGCCTATCGGAACGGCGAGGTTTTTCTTGCCGACCGTTATACCACCTCAAATGCGTATCACCAACTGACCAAAACTCCGAGAGCCGAGTGGGATTATTATCTTGAATGGCTTGAGGATTTTGAGTATAATAAAATGGGTATTCCGAAGCCCGACGCCGTTATATATCTTGATATGCCCATTGAGGTTTCTCAAAAGCTTATGACGGGCAGATATAACGGCGATGAATCAAAAAAGGATATCCACGAAAAAGATGTAGCTTATCTTAAAAGCTGCCGTGAAGCGGCGGAATATGCCTGCTGTCGGCTTGGCTGGAAAAGAATTGAATGCAGTAAAGACGGCGAGCCTCTGCCTGTTGACGTGATATCTGCTAAGGTTTTTGCCGCTGTTGCAGAAATAATCGGCGTTGAAGTATGATTAGATTTTCAAACGAAAAGGATATCCCCCAAATTGTTTCGCTTTGGAGCGAGGCTTTCGGCGACGGAGAAAAAGAGATAAGATTTTTCCTTGACGAATGGTACAAGCCGCAGAATACTCTTGTCTGCGAGCTTAACGGAGAGGTTGTGTCAATGCTTTTTTTGCTCGAAGGCAGCTTTTGCTTTGAGGGTGCGGAGTATCCCGCTTATTATCTCTATGCCGCCTGTACGGCAAAGAAAAGCCGAGGAAACGGTTTAATGGGCAAGCTGCTTGTGTTTGCCGAAAGAACTGCGTATGAAAGAAATTATGATTTTATATGTCTGATGCCCGGCGAAAAATCTCTCTTTGATTTTTATTCAAGGTTCGGTTATATTCCGGCTTTTAAAACTAATTTTGTTTCCTTTTCTGCACAGGAATACAGCTTTGACGGCGATGCCGAAATTGACAATTCAGCGGTTGATTTGTCCGAGATGAGAAACTCGTTTTTGAGCGGGAACCCTTATTTCAAGTGGAGCGGCAAGGCTATAGATTTTGCGTTCTCACAGAATAAGCTTTACGGCGGCAGCTCAGTTTCAACATGTAAAGGATATTTCCTTTACTTTTCGGAAGACAGCAAAACCGTTGTAAAGGAAATTGCATTTACAGGCAAGTCGATGTCAAGCGTTATTGCTTTACTCATCAAAAACAGCAGTTCCGATAAGTTCCTTTTAAGGCTTCCTGCGTGGATTAACCCTGATTTCGGCAAGTCCGATGTCAGAGAGAGCGCAATGCTGCTTCCTGTTACCGAAAGGGCAAAAGAAATTGCGCCGAATATTAATAATGCTTATTTAGGTCTGACTCTTGATTAAGGGGGCTAATTTATGTTCTATATGTTTTTTGCCGACGGCTTTGAGGAGGTTGAAGCGATAGCCGCGCTTGATGTTATCAGGCGTGCGGGTATTAAAGCGGAGAGCGTCGGTATAGGCTCGCGTGAAATAACGGGAGCGCATGGTATAACGGTTATATGTGATAAAAGCGAAACGGATATAAAGCCGAGCGCCGAGCTTGAGGGCGTTATTCTTCCGGGCGGAATGCCGGGAACAACCAATCTGCTCGCAAGCGATTGTGTTAATTGCTTTATTGATTACTGCGCCCAAAACAGTCTGTATCTGTGCGCTATATGCGCCGCGCCTATGATTTTAGGCAGAAAAGGACTTCTCTGCGGCAAAAAGGCAGTTTGCTTCCCCGGCTTTGAAAGCGAACTTAAAGGCGCAGAGCTTTCGGACGCTTATGTTTGCAGAGACGGCAAAACAATAACCGCCAAGGGTATGGGCAGCGCGGTTAATTTCGGGCTTGAAATAGTTGCCTCGGTTTGCGGTGAGCAGGCGGCAGCTGAGCTGAAATCAAATTTGCAATGCTCATAAACGATAAAAAATCTTGCCGTGATTTTTACGGTAATGTCAGAAAAACCTTAACGGTGCAGGAGCGCACGGAATGGGACAGGCGTATTCTTTCGTTTCTGGTTAATTCCGAGCTTTACCGCCGCAGTGATTTGCTTTTGACCTATGTTTCCGTAGGCTCGGAGGCAGGAACACGAGAATTAATTTCATTCGCTCTTGCCGACGGAAAAAGAGTGGCGGTTCCTGTTTGCATAGGTCAAAGAATGTCGTTTTTTGAAATTGAGTCTGTAAATAATCTTAAAAAAGGCGCTTTTGGCATACCAACCGCTGATAAATCGGCAAAACCTGTGCAGACTTATGATATGAGCGCTCTTTGCATTGTTCCTGCTCTTTCTTTCGACAGTAATATGAACAGGCTCGGTATGGGCGGCGGTTTTTATGACAGATTTTTTGCCGAAAACGATTTGCTCAGCATAGGTATTTGCTACGAAAGATGCTTTTCGTGCAGATTGCCCGCAGAGCCGCACGATATGAAGGTCAAATATGTTTTAACCGAAAACGGATTCAAAAATGCCGAAAACTCTTATTTTAAGGAGGTTTCTACATATGGATAATGGTAACAGAGAAAACAACAAGAATGATGTCTTTAAAGTGAATATTGAAGATGACGGCTTCCTAAATCCCGAGGATCTTGATAATCTTACTCCGCCGCCTGTTCTGCCTTCAAAGAAAAAGTTTGAAGTGCATATTGAGGAGGACGATGTTCAAACGCTGGATTTTGAAGATCAGCAGCCTAAGTATAAAGGAGAAATCTATTTTTCAAACAGCCGCCCCTCAAAGTCTCAGAATCGGAGCGCTCAAACCGAGCGCCGTGTGCAGCAGGCTGCGCCCGGAGGCAAGGATAAGAAAAAGGTGGTATTCAACTCTGCTCTTGCCGTTTTTTGCGCCGTTGTGCTTATCTTTACCACAGCATTGTCTGCAATTGCCATTTCCTGCATCAATGATGTTTTGGCATTGGGAAGAAAAAACGATGTTGTAACGGTAACTATCCCGAGCGATGCAACCACGGATGAAATCATTGATATTTTAAGCGATGAGGGTCTGGTGAAACAAAAGCTTTTCTGCAAGCTTTATTATAAAGCTTTTGATTTTATCAAAAATTTCAACAAAAAAGAAAAGCCGGCAGATCCCGTTTACCTCAGCGGCGTTTACTATGTTCAAAAAAATCTCGGACTTGAAGGCTATTTGACTGAGTTTAAAGAAACTCCAAAAACCGCCGAAACAATTACTCTTGTTTTCCCCGAAGGTTGGACTATTTATCAGATGTTTGATAAAATTCAGGAATTCGGCGTTTGCAGCAAAACCGAGCTTATTGCATCACTCAAAGGAACGGATTTTGAGCAGGATTTTGTTAAGGATATTCCCGATAACCCCAACAGAACATTTAAGCTTGAGGGCTATTTCTATCCCGATACCTATGAGTTCTATGAAAAGAGCGATGCAAACAGCATAATCAGAAAATTCCTTGATGAATCCGAAAAGAAGTGGACGGACGAATACGAGGCTCAGCGCAAAAAGCTCGGAATGACGAGAGATGAAATAATGACGATTGCCTCCATTATTCAGCGTGAAGCGGCTAATACCGAGCAAATGGGCTTGATTTCATCGGTCATTCATAACCGACTCAATCACTCTGTTTCATGGCCTACTCTCGGCTGTGATTCAACTGCAAATTATATAACAACCTATGTCAGACCCAATGTTACTGCCGATCAGGCGGTTATTTATGAGCAGTATTATAACACTTATTACTGCCAGGGTTTGCCTCCCGGACCGATATGCAACCCGGGCGGAGATGCCATTAGAGCGGCGCTCTTCCCTGAGGATACCGATTATTACTATTTCCGCCACGATAAATACGGCCAGATTTATATGGCAAAAACTCAGGCGGAGCACGACAGAAACGGCAATGAGGTGCTCAGAGCAAACAGCCGTTAGGAGCATAGCTTATGAATGATTTTTTAAAACCCGAGTTGCTTGCGCCTGCGGGTGACAGCGAGCGCCTTGCCGCCGCTGTTGAGTTTGGCGCGGATGCGGTTTATCTTGGCTCCGATTGCTTCGGCATGAGAACCGCCGCCGCAAGCTTCGGCGGGGACGAGCTTAAAAAAGCCTGCGATTATGCCCATTCAAAAGGCGTTAAGGTTTATCTCACCTGTAACACGGTGCCGCGCAACAGCGAGCTTTGCAGGCTTGAAGCGTTCTTCAAGTTTGCAGAGCAGAGCGGCGTTGATGCGTTTATAATAACGGATATCGGTGTTATGAACCTTGCCCGTAAATATGCGCCGGATGTGGAAATTCATATTTCCACTCAGGCGGGCATAACCAATTACGCCGCGGCTCGTGCGTTTTATGAAATGGGCGCAAAAAGAATTGTTACAGCAAGGGAGATTTCTCTTGAAGAAATCGCCGAAATCAGGGCAAAAACTCCAAAGGAGCTTGAAATTGAGTGCTTTGTTCACGGAGCAATGTGCGTTTCGTTTTCGGGCAGGTGTCTTTTGTCCAATTATATGACGGGCAGAGATTCAAACAGGGGAGACTGCGCTCAGCCCTGCCGCTGGCGTTATTCCCTGCTTGAAGAAAAAAGACCCGGCGAGTATTTCCCCGTTGAGCAGGACGAAAGCGGCACTTACATAATGAACTCCCGCGATATGTGCCTGATTGAGCATATTCCCGAGCTTGCAAAAGCGGGAATTGACAGCTTTAAAATTGAAGGCAGGGCAAAATCGGCTTATTATACTGCGGTTTCGGTTAATGCTTACCGCTGTGCGCTTGACGGCTATGAGGCTTCGGGTTTTTCATCGGATTATAAACCTGAGCAATGGATAGTTGATGAGGTTAAAAAAGTCAGCAACCGCCGCTATTGCACGGGCTTTTATTTTTCCGACCCTATGGACGACGCTCAAATCTTTTATGAGGGCGGCTATGTCAGAGAGTGGGATGTTGCGGCTATTGCCGACAGATGGGAAAACGGAGTGCTCTATGCTTCGCAGAGAAACAGATTTTTTGAGGGCGATGAGCTTGAAGTTATGATAAAGGGCAAAAAGCCTTTTAAAGTAACGGTCAGAAATCTGAAAAATGCCGACGGTGAGCAGATTGACAATGCTCCGCATCCTATGATGAGCCTGAGCTTTGATTGCCCCGAGCCTGTTCCGTCGGGGGCATATCTCAGAATGGAAAGAAAAGGAAGTGCGGTGCTTTGAATCATGCAGTATTTATCCCGCTTCTCCTGATTTTCTTCATTATTTTTTATCAGAGGAAAAGTGAGCAGAATGTCAGAAAAATAATAAGAAAACGAAAGAAAAGAGGAATTACTGAAATGAGTGACATATTTAACAGATATATAGGCAAAGACTGCTTGGTTTATCTAACAAATTTCAGCTCTGTTATCGAGTGCTCTGTTGTCGGAGTATCCGGTAACTTTCTGACCGTTAAAACAAAAGACGGCGAAGAAATGCTGAACATCGATTATCTTGTCAGAATAAAAGAACATCCCGTTAATAAAAACGGCAAAAAGAAAAGCGTTGTGTTTTAAAAATCAACGGCATTCGGCGTTTAAAAGGCGTCGGATGCTTTTTCTTTTGCAAACAGAAGAAAAATCGCCGTATTTGCCGTATTTTCGGCGGTATTTTACACTAAAATATCATCAACAGATAGTGCCGATGCTTGACATTGATTCAATATGTGGTATAATAATATCGGTAAAATTTGCAAAATTTGGGAGGATTGACCGAATGGCTAAAAAGCCCGAATACAATAACGAAAGCATCGTCGCCCTCAAGGGTGCGGACAGAGTCAGAAAAAGACCCGCGGTAATTTTCGGCTCTAACGGTCTTGACGGCTGCGAGCACGCGGCGTTTGAAATTATATCCAATTCAATCGACGAGGCAAGAGAGGGCTACGGAGATAAAGTAATCGTTACACGCTATGCCGATAATTCAATCGAGGTTCAGGATTTCGGCAGAGGCATCCCCGTGGATTTTAACAATAAAGAGGGAAGATATAATTGGGAGCTTGTTTTCTGTGAGCTTTATGCAGGCGGAAAATATGACACCAATAACAACGGCAGCTACGAATATTCTCTCGGTCTTAACGGTCTCGGCCTTTGCTCAACTCAGTATGCTTCCGAATATATGGAAGCGGAAATTCATGCGGGCGGTTTCAGATATTTGCTCCGCTTTGAAAAGGGCGAGCCTGTCGGCAAAATGATTAAGGAAGAATATTCAAAGCGCGACACGGGCACAAGAATTAAGTGGCGCCCCGACCTTGAGGTTTTTACGGATATTGACATTCCGCTTGAATATTTTCAGGATACTCTCAAAAAACAGGCGGTTGTAAATGCGGGAGTCCGTTTTATTCTGAAAAACCAAACGGGCAAAACCTTTGAAACCTTTGAGTATATTTATGAAAACGGCATTGAAGATTATGTCAAGGAATATGTCGGCGACAGCGCGCTGACGGGCATTCAGACCTGGTACGGCGAAAGGGTAGGGCGCGACCGTGAGGATTTGGACGACTATAAGCTTAAAATGAATATGTCGCTCACCTTTTCCAATAAAATTCAGCTCAAAGAGTTTTATCACAATTCAAGCTTTCTTGAAAACGGCGGCTCACCCGATAAGGCGGCAAGGCTCGGCTTCGTTTATCAGATTGACCAATACATCAAGCAGAGCGGCAAATATCAAAAGAGCGACAGCAAGATAACCTTTCAGGATATCGAGGACTGCCTTGTCCTTGTAATTTCCTCTTTCTCAACTCAGACATCCTATGCCAACCAGACCAAAAAGGCAATAACCAACAAATTCATTCAGGATGCAATGACCGAGTTTATCAAGCATCAGCTTGAGGTTTACTTCATCGAAAATCCGATTGAAGCCGATAAAATTGCCGAGCAGGTTCTTATCAATATGCGAAGCCGCGTTAAAGCGGAAAAAACAAGGCTCGGTATGAAAGAATCGCTGATTCAGAATGTAGGAAATCTCACAAACCGAATTCAGAAATTCGTTGATTGCAGAAGTAAGGATGTTTCCGTGCGCGAGCTTTTCATTGTTGAGGGTGATTCGGCTCTCGGAGCTTGTAAGCAGTCAAGAAATTCCGAATTTCAGGCAATAATTCCCGTTCGCGGTAAAATTCTGAATTGTCTTAAATCCGAATATGACCGAATTTTCAAGAGCGAGATTATAACCGACCTTATAAAAGTAATCGGCTGTGGAGTTGAAGTCGGCGCAAAGCAGAAAAAGGGAAAGGATATGATTTCCTTTAACCTTGATTTGCTTCGCTGGAGCAAAATAATCATCTGTACCGATGCCGATGTTGACGGCTTCCATATCAGAACGCTTATTCTCACAATGATTTACCGTCTTATGCCTACTTTGATTGAAGAGGGCAAGGTGTTTATTGCAGAGTCGCCGCTTTATGAAATAACCTGCGGCGATGAAACATGGTTTGCCTATTCCGAAAAGGAGCGTCTTGACGCCGTGGCTCAAATCGGCGATAAAAAATACACCGTTCAGCGCTCAAAAGGTCTCGGTGAAAATGACCCCGATATGATGTGGCTTACAACCATGAATCCTGCCACAAGGCGGCTTATAAAAATTGAGCCCTCCTTCGCGCAGGAAACTGCCGATAAATTTGATTTGCTTCTCGGCGACAATCTTGTCGGGCGCAAGGAGCATATTTCCGAAAACGGTCATCTTTATATTGATATGGCTGATGTTTCATAATCTGATATTACGGAGTTAAAAATATGGCTAAAAAACCAAAAAAGGAAGCCGAGAGGCAGACAGAACCCCTTGACAGCAAAACTCATATTCTGGGCGCGGGCGATGTTGTTAATCAGCCGATTATTGACACGCTCGAAAATAACTTTATGCCCTATGCAATGAGTATCATTATGTCCCGCGCCATTCCCGAAATTGACGGCTTCAAGCCCTCTCACAGAAAAATTCTTTATACAATGTATAAAATGGGCTTGCTGACGGGCAACCGCTCAAAATCTGCCAACATTGTCGGCAGAACAATGCAGCTCAATCCCCACGGCGACGCTGCTATTTACGAAACAATGGTGCGTCTTTCAAAGGGCTACGAGGCGTTGCTTCACCCTTATGTTGACTCAAAGGGTAACTTCGGCAAGGCTTATTCAAGAGATATGATGTGGGCGGCTTCCCGATACACCGAGGCAAAGCTCGATAAAATATGCGCCGAGCTGTTTACCGATATCGACAAGGATACCGTTGATTTTGTCGATAATTACGATAACACAATGAAAGAGCCTGTTTTGCTGCCCGTTACATTTCCGAGCGTTCTCGTTAATGCAAACACGGGCATTGCTGCGGGTATGGCAAGCTCCATCTGCTCGTTTAATCTTGCGGAGGTTTGTCAGACTACAATAGAGCTTATCAAAAATCCCAAGCACGATGTTTCCGAAACCCTTAAAGGACCTGATTTTGCAGGCGGAGGCTTCCTTGTTTATGACAATGCCGTGATGGATGAAATCTACCGCACGGGCAGGGGGGGCTTCAAGGTAAGGGCAAAATACAGCTACGATAAGTCAAACGGCTGTATTGATATAACCGAAATCCCGCCCACAACAACCTCAGAAGCGATTATTGATAAGATTGTTGAGAAGATTAAAGCGGGTTCAATCAAAGAAATAAGCGATATCCGCGATGAAACCGATAAAAACGGCTTGAAAATTACAATCGATATCAAAAAAGGCACAGACCCCGAAAAGCTGATGAAAAAGCTTTATGATTCTACTCCGCTTCAGGATACCTTTTCATGCAATTTCAATGTCCTGATTAAAGGAAAGCCGAGGGTTCTCGGCGTTGCGGAGCTGCTCGGCGAATGGATAGATTTCCGCACGGACTGCGTCAGACGCAGAACGGCGTTTGATTTGAAACGGGCGACGGACAGGCTGCATTTGCTGCGCGGTCTTGAAAAAATCCTCCTTGATATCGATAAGGCGATAAAGATTATCAGAAACACCGAGGAGGAGAGCGAGGTTGTTCCCAACCTGATGATCGGCTTTAAAATCGATAAAATTCAGGCGGAATATGTTGCAGAAATCAAGCTTCGCCACTTAAATAAAGAATATATTCTGAAACGCTTGCAGGATATCGAAAAGCTCGAAACCGCAATAGCCGATTTGAACGATATTCTCAACAGCCCGAAAAGAGTTAAGCAGATAATAATTTTCGAGCTTAAAGAGGTAATCAAAAAGTATTCTATGCCGCGCAAAACAGAAATTATTTATTCAAACGAGATAGACGATACTCCCGTTGCCGACGAAATTCCCGATTATCCCGTTCACCTTTTCTTTACGCGCGAGGGATATTTCAAAAAGATTACTCCGCTGTCGCTCAGAATGAGCGGAGCAAACAAGCTAAAAGACGGCGACGAAATAGTCCAGACCTTTGAAACAACAAACGCCAAAGAGTTGCTTTTCTTTACAAACAAGTGTCAGGTTTATAAAACCAACGCTTCCGCTTTTGAGGATTCAAAAGCGAGTGTGCTCGGCGATTATATTCCCGCAAAGCTTGAAATGGAGGACGGCGAAACACCGATTTATCTTGCCGTTACTGATGACTACGGCGGATATATGATGTTTTTCTTTGAAAACGGCAAGGCGGCAAAGGTCGATATGAAAGCTTATCAGACCCTCACAAAGCGCAAAAAGCTGATAAAGGCTTTTTCCGACAAATCACCCGTTGCCGCTCTTATGTATATCAGAGAGGATAAAGAGCTTGTAGTATCTTCAAGTGCAGGCAGGCATCTGCTTGTCAATACGGCGGTCATTCTTCCCAAAACCACAAAGGATACAATCGGCGTCGGAGTTATGACGCTGAAAAAGGGTCACAGGCTCATATCTGCGCGCGATTACCGCGAGGGCGAGTTTGCAAAGCCGCACAGATACAGAGCTAAGAATCTTCCTGCGGCGGGCGCGCTGCTCAGCGGAGAGGACGAAGCGGAGCAATTAACATTTACCGCCGAATAAAAAAGTCAAAGCCGTTCAAGGTCGGGCCTCCCCACCTTGAACGGCAAAGCGAAGAAAACAGCAAACGCAATGTCTATTTCTTTTTCCCTCGCAATAGTAGCATTACCTGTGTGTTTTTGATAATTCAAAGCACTTTTTTCCATCGCTTTAAATTAATCAAATATTTTTAAATTTAGTCTTGATTTTTCAGGCAAAGTGTGATAATATAATCAGGCAGAACCGATGGGGGTGTAGCTCACTTGGGAGAGCGCTTGAATGGCATTCAAGAGGTAAGGGGTTCGATCCCCCTCATCTCCACCACACAGAGCACGAGCATATTTATGTTCGTGCTTTTTTCATAACTGTTCACGGGAGGAAATTATGAATAAAAAAATTAATAAACTGATAGGCGCAAATATGGATATTGATTTCAGCAATCCTGATTTCGGCAACACGGAGTGTCCGTGGAATAAGCAGGACGGCACAAGCGAGCATAGATGCGCCGTTAAAAACACATCTATCTGCAAGTATTTTTGCGGAATTCGGTATATGGACAGCGTGTTATGCAGTTATCCGTATGAAAACACAAGCGTTTTAACGCCAGACGATACGGATATTGCAATGAGATAAACGGCAAAAAACACCGAATATAAAAACTTTGTGATATAAATTTGAAAAAACACTTGATTTTTTGCAGTCGGTCATATATAATATATGAGCATTGATTTGCAGATACGGAGAGTTGTCCGAGCTGGTCGAAGGAGCACGATTGGAAATCGTG
>JAEDGK010000124.1 GCA_016297555.1 Clostridiaceae bacterium | reverse complement strand
GGTGATTCTGTTCAACAAGGCATGAGTGAACAAGAGCCCTGTGTGCGTGAAGAATAGCCTTAGGGAAGCCTGTTGTGCCGGACGAAAAATAAATTGCCGCATGGTCATCGTCGCTGATTTCAATTTCAGGCTTTTTAGATGTACAGTATGTAACTAATTTATTATAGCTTTCTGCAAATGTGGGGCAATCGCCGCCGAAGTAAAAACGAAGCCTTACATCGGGAATACGGTCACTTATCTGCTCCATGCGTCCTACGAATTCGGGACCGAAAACAATTGCATCACTCTCCGAAAGCTCAAGACAATATTTAATTTCGTCTGCAGTATAACGGTAATTAAGAGGCACGGCAAGCGCACCTGTTTTAAGAATACCGAAATAAATAGGCAGATATTCAATGCAGTTCATAAGAAGAATTGCAACTCTGTCGCCCTTCTTTATGCCTCTTGAAAGCAAAAGATTGGCAAATCGGTTTGCTCTTTTATCAAAATCCCCCCATGTAATTTCGCACCTTCCGTTGCCGTTGGCACCCTGCTCAATAAGAGAGTATTCGCGCCAGGTAACACTGCTTTTCTCCTGAAGCTCGGGGTTAATTTCCACAAGGCTTATATCGTCCTTGTAGAGCTGTGCATTTTTTTCGAGAAATTCTGTAATGGGCATATTTTCAATCCTCTTCTTTGTAATATGAAATTCAGAGCAACGGAGCTTACAAAGCCCCGTCACTCTGTTAACTTACTTAATTATTCTTCCACTGCACGGACATCGCCGTTATAGAAGAAATCTGTTTCTTTTTCGTTGGTTGATTTTGTAGCTGCGCTGACGGCAAAGCAGAGCGCAAGTGAAGCCAGCATTGCGGCACACGCGAAAACAGGACCTTTACCTGCAAGCATAACAACGGTTTCGTTAGCCGTAAAATTAGTCATAACCTTTGCGGCGGCGGGTATAACCGCAATAACAAAGCCGCCGATAATGCCTGCCCACGCACCCTTGGTATTCATCTTCTTCCAATAGAGAGCAACAACATAGGGAGCAAGGAACGAGCCTGAAATTATGCCCCAGGAATAGCTCATCATATCAAGAATGGGCGTGTCAGTATTGGCAATAACATAAGAACCTATAATAAATATAACACATAAAAGCTTAATTGTAAACGATGATTTTTTGACGCTCATATCCTTCTTGAAATGACCGATAAAATCAATAGTAAAGGTTGAGCTTGCCGTAAGAGTTATCGAGCAGAGAGTTGAAACCGAGGCGGCAATCAAAAGCACAAGAACTATACCCACAAGAACCGACGGAAGCTGAGACGCTTTGAGCATTTCGGGAACTATATAATCCTGTGCGGGAAGCGTTTCGGGAGTAAAGAAACGGTAGCAAAGAGAGCCGATGAAATATCCGCCGCCTGCAACAAGGAACGCAAAAAAGGTTGAAATAAGAATACCCTTTTTTGCCTGCTTGTCATCTTTAAGACCGAAATATTTCTGAATCATCTGAGGAAGTCCCCATGTTCCGAAGCTGGTCATAAGAACCGTAGCCCAAAGCGATACCCACTGTGAGCCGTTGAGCTTAGGCAAGCCGAGGTCGCTGTTTGCATACTCAACCAAGCCCTGAACTCCGCCGACCTTATCGCAGCGGATAACGCAGATAATAAGCAGAGTTACGCCGAACATCATAACTATGCCCTGAAGGAAATCCGCCCTTGCCTGAACGAGATATCCGCCGAAAACAAGCAGAAGCGCGGCAACAACGGCAATGATAATCATACAAATATTGACATCAATGCCGAGAAGCACATCGGCAACGGAAGCAAGTCCCTTATAAACCGACGCCGAATAAGGAATAAGGAAAATAAATATTATTACGCACGCAGCGAGGCGCATACTTTCGCTTGAATAGCGCTTTTCAAGATACTGCGGCATTGTTTTAATTTTAAGTCTGTATGCCGTATCTCTCGTTCTGCGGGCAAGCACCCTCCATGCAAGCCACGAACCGAAAACAGCGTTGCCCAGACCGGCAAGAATACCCCAAAGACCGTAGGCCTTTCCGGTGCCTCCTGCATAACCGACAAACATAACCGCTGAGAAATAAGCCGTTCCGTAAGAAAGTGCAGAGAGCCATGCTCCCGCATTTCTGCCGCCGACGGTTAAATCGGCAATGCTTTTTGCCTTTCTGCCCTGAGTAACGCCAATAACAATCATAAGAGCGATATAAACTCCAATTGTTATCCAAATCGCAAGCCTTTCCATACACTTCATCCCTTTTAATTATTAACGCTTTAAAGCTTTTATGTAATAAAGCGCACTATTATAATATAATATATTCGGCATTTTGTCAACCTGTTTTTATAACAGAACGAATTTTAATGTTGTTTTCTCTTTTTAAGTTTGTTTATAATCGGAATAAATCCGTAAAACAGCGCTGTAAAAGGCAAAAAACAAGCGCAAAGATTTGCTGAATATTTTAATGAAAACGGTATTGATGCTTCCGATATTTGATTTGACAATACCGAAATACCCTTATATAATACAGTTAGGATAAAAATACGGAAGGGGCGAACAATTTGTTAAAAAAATCACTGATTGCCGAAACAGACGCAAAAGCAAATGAAAAGCAAATTTTTGCAGGCGACTGTTACAGAATTTCTGTTTTAACTCCTCGCCTTATACGCCTTGAACAGCCGATAAACGGAGGATATACCGACCTGCCGAGCCAAACGGTATGGTTTCGCAATTTTGAGCCGGTTGATTTTGAAGTTGAAGAAAACGGCGGCAAAATCATTGTTAAAACCGCTGAAATTCAGCTTACCGTTTTGAAAAAAAGCCTTACTCCTCTTACGGTCAGGTTCATTGAGGACGAAAAAACCTTTTCATTCAAAAACAATAAAAATTTCAAAGGCACTTGCCGAACCCTTGATATGACAAGAGGCAAAACGAAGCTTAACGACGGACTTATTACCGAAAACGGCATTTATGTTCTTGACGACAGCAACAGCTTTCTGATTGATGAAAACGGTGAATTCAAAGCGCGCGCGGGCAAGGGAAAAGACATATATGTTTTTGCCTACGGCAAGGACTATCGCAGGACAATATGTGACTTTTATAAAATCAGCGGCAGCACTCCTCTGATTCCGAGATACGCGCTCGGCGTTTGGTGGAGCAGATACCACCGATATACTCAGAAAGAGTATTTGGATTTGACGGACAGATTCCGCAAAGAAAATGTTCCTTTAACCGTTGCCACCGTTGACATGGATTGGCATTGGACTGATTTAAACAAGCAGTTCGGAACCCATTACAAAAGCAGGCTCGGTTCATCTTATCCCATAACGGGAGGCTGGACGGGATACTCTTGGAACACAGACCTTTTTCCGGATTACAAAGCTTTTCTTAATTCGCTCAAAGAAAACAATCTGCATATCACCCTTAATCTTCACCCTGCCGACGGAGTACGGTTTTTTGAAACATCGTATAATGCCATGGCCGCGGCTGTCGGCATCGACCCTGAAAGCAAAAAGGATATTCCGTTTGTCTGCGGCTCTGACACATTCTGGAACGCTTATTTTGATGTGCTTCATAAACCATATGAGCGAGAGGGCGTTGACTTTTGGTGGATAGATTGGCAGCAGGGCAAAAAATGCGATGTTGAGGGTCTTGACCCGCTGATTGCTCTTAACCACTATCATTTCCTTGACAACGGAGAGGACGGCAGAATGCCGCTGATTCTTTCAAGATACAGCGGAATAGGCAGCCACAGATATCCTCTGGGATTTTCGGGCGACACGATGATAAGCTGGAGCACATTGGATTTTCAGCCGTATTTCACGGTTAACGCAGCCAATGCCGCCTATACCTGGTGGAGCCACGATATCGGCGGTCATATGTCCGGAATAAGAGATGATGAGCTTTATCTGCGCTGGATTCAGTTTGCCGTTTTCAGCCCCGTTCTCAGACTTCACTCAACCGCAAATGATTTGTTAGGCAAAGAGCCTTGGAAATACAGAAAAGATGTTTGTGAAACGGCAAAGAAATGGCTTCGTCTGCGCCACAGTTTAATTCCATATATTTATACGATGGATTACAGAACTCACAAGCACGGAATTGCACTTTGCGAACCGATGTATTACTCTTATCCGGAAGAAAAAGAAGCCTATTCCGTTCCGAATCAATATATGTTCGGCAGTGAAATTATGGTTTGTCCGATAACCTCAAAGGCTGACAGAAAAACCGGATTCGGGTCTGTCAGAGCATGGATTCCTGCCGGCAGGTGGACAGATATTTTTACGGGAGAGGTTTATTGCGGCAGCAAAACACTTGAGCTGAACCGAGAAACAGACAGTATACCCGTTCTCGCAAAAGAAGGCGCAATAATTCCGCTTTCGGCTGACTGCGGCAACGGTGTTGACAATCCGAAATCATTAAAAGTTCTTGTTTATTCAGGCAACGGCAGTTTTTCACTCTACGAGGATAACGGCAAAACCGACTATGAACAGCATAAAGCCGTAACGACTTTTGATGTTAGATACGATTCCGAAAAAGCTTTAATGACTGTTACCGTTGCACAGCCGCAGGGTGATACTTCGGTTATTCCCGAAAAAAGAGATATAACCGTTGTGCTGCCGGATATTGACCCCGATAAGGTTGAATGTGAAAGCTATGAAAAGCATCTCGACGAAGCGGGAAACATTTGCATAAATATAGAAGATTTCACGGTGAATGATTCAGCTCGGATTATCCTCAAAAGCGCTTACCGCCGACCCACAGCGGACAAAAAAGACCGAGTTACAGAGGTATTCTCACGCTTGCAGGGCAACAACATATTAAAGTCAATTCTCTATCATCCGTTTAAGAAGCTTGACGGTGTTCAGGAATATTCCGAAAAGCTAAAAAGATGTATTCTTCCTCATTCCGTCAAATCTCTTCTGATTGAAAAGCTTGAAGAAGAATAAGTGAATTTTTTAAACAAAGGGGCTGTCGTAAATCGGTAAAACGAGGAGCGACAGCCTCGTTTTGTCGGAGTGGCGGGATTTGACTCGCGCGCCTGCGGGCGCTTGGTCGCTCGCGGTCACAACGCTCCA
>JAEDGK010000123.1 GCA_016297555.1 Clostridiaceae bacterium | reverse complement strand
CCTAACATTTTAAGTATAACAGCAACTTTCGCCCGCCGCAACGCAATTATCGAATTTTTTCGCATATTTTTTCACTTTTTTCTTTTAATCGCGCGATATATATGTTAAAATCATTTTAACAAAGCAATGGAGTGAGCGTAAATGTTTGTTGTTACAAGCAATCAGATGTATCAGGCGGAGTGCAGTGCGGTCAAAAGAGGAATGACCTTTCCTCAGCTTATGGAAAACGCAGGAACCGCCTGCGCCAAAATAATAAAGAAACGGTTTTGCATAACCCGCGAAAATCCGCGCAGAGTTCTCGTTATATGCGGAAAAGGAAAGAACGGCGGTGACGGCTTCGTCATAGCGCGAAAAATGTGGGAATACGGCTGCAAAGTCACGGTTATGCTCGCGTGCGGCGAGCCGAAAGCAAAAGACGCCGCCGATATGTTTTCGCTCGTTGAATCCGCAGGAATTGACATAATCCGTTATGACAGCAATCTGACGGTTTTGAAACAGTATCTTGACGAAACGGATATAATCGTTGAAGCGGTTTTCGGAACGGGCTTTTCAGGCTCGCTCAATCAATCGCTGAGCGTTCTTGCTCAGGCTGTCAACTCTGCAAGCGCGCCGCTTGTGAGTATAGATGTGCCCGCAGGAGCAAACTGCGACAGCGCAACAGTCAGCGGAACGGTTTTCAAGGCAGATATAACCATAGCTGTTTCCGCATACAAACCCATTCACATAATGAAGCCCTGCTGCAAATACTGCGGCAGACTTGAGGTTGCCGATATCGGAATAACCGACGAGGATTTCAAAAGCCTTGACAGCGTTGCCTGCTTCACGCTTGACGCGCGTGACATAAAGGAAATGCTCCCTAAAAGGAAGCCCGTTTCAAACAAAGGAACTTACGGTCATGCCCTTTGCGTTTGCGGAAGCATGAGAATGACGGGCGCCGCCTATCTCTCCGTGAGCGGTGCGCTTCGCTGCGGAGCAGGGCTTGTAACTGCGGCTTTTCCGAAAAGCGCTTATGCCGCAATCGCGCCGAAGCTTACCGAGCCGCTTCTGCTGCCCCTTGAACCGAATTTTGAGGGAACGCTCGCCTTTTCGGCAATGGCTGATATTCTTGAAGCCTCAAAGAGAGCAAGCGCGGTTTTGATAGGCTGCGGGCTCGGCTTTAACAAAGACACGGTTCACCTCGTAACAAATCTCGTCAAAGAGCTGAAAGCTCCGATGATTATTGACGCTGACGGAATAAATGCGCTGAGCACAAATATAGATATATTGAAAGAAGCTCGCGCGCCGATTATTCTGACTCCTCATCCCGGAGAAATGAGCCGCCTTTGCGGAAAAAGCGTTGCGGAAATCATCGAAAATCCCATTGCCATCGCCTATGAGTTTGCAAAAGAATACGGAGTTACCGTTGCCCTCAAAACCGCAAACACCGTCGTCTGCGGCGGAAATCCCGTTAAAATTTATGTTAATGCAACGGGAAATTCAGGGCTTGCAAGAGGCGGCAGCGGAGATTTGCTTGCAGGAATGGCGGTATCTTTCCTCGCTCAGGGAATGGCGCCGTTTAATGCGGCGGTAAGCTCCGTTTATCTTCACGGGCTGTGTGCAGACGCGGTTGCGGAGAAAACCTCAATGCGCGGAATGCTTCCGAGCGATGTGCTGAACTATCTGCCCGAGCTTTTTTCAAAATTTGAATAGCAGGTGATTTTTTGAAAAAAGCTCTTTCTTTTTTCGCCGTTTTTATTCTCATTATCGCGGCGGGATGTGAAAGAAAAAATCCGGGCAGCTCGGACTCACCGCCCTCTCCGCCGTCATTCACGGCTAATTTAAAAGTGACTTACGGCGACGCCGTTATGACTGCCGCCGTTGAAAGAAAATCCAAGGACGAATTCAAAGTTAAGATGCTCAGCCCCGAAATTATGAAGCCTCTTGAGCTGACTTACAGCGCGGGCGTATGCACGGTCACATATGACGGGCTGAAATTTGAAACCGACCTTTCCCGTTTTCCTCAGGCTTCCTTCGGCGCTCTTCTCGCACAGACCTTTGAAGAAATCGAGCAGGGAATAGACATTGAAAAAACATACTCCGACGGAATATGGACATATCGCGGAACGGGAGAAAGAGGAGTTTTCGTTTTAACTCAGGACGCTGAAACGGGAGCATGGCTCGAGCTTGAAATCGAAGGTGCGCCCCTGCACGCCGAGTTTTCCGATTTTGTTATAAAGTAAAACGATAAAACAAGCGAAAATAAAGGATGATAAAAATGGTTTACTCTCGCTGCTTCCCCGCTTGGGGACCCTACGGCAAAAAATACATGGGGATTTCCCGCATCGCCGAGCACGAATTTGCTAAGGGAGTTCGGTTCGACCTGACCGTTGCCCCCGCAATATTCGGCGGCGATATCAAAGTGCCGAACACCACTCTGCCCTCGGGCTGTCATCCGTGGAGATGCAGCCCGGACTATTCGATTTTTACATACAGGCACGACCTTGAATGGAAAGACAGGGTTTACGCCGAGGTTTCCTATGTCCGACTGACCGACGAAAGCACGCTTATCCGCACGGAAATAGTCAATAATTCCGAGCTGATTCAAAACTGCGTTATCAATTTTTTTGAGTCCGTCGAATATCCCTCGCCCGAATATTGCAGGCTGTCTCTGCCCGAAAACTGCGCTTTCAAAAAAGCCGTTGAATATGACAGCTACGACTATGCGGTTAAAAGACCGTGGGATGAGCAGAATGCCGACGGCTTCAAAAAAGGCGAATTTGCGGATAACCGCTTTGTCGGCGGCTTCGGTTTGGGCGACAGAGCGGGCAAATGGCATATGCCCCACCGCTATCTTCCGCCCTTCGGCGCAGAAAAGGGCGACAGTCTTTCGCTCACGCTCCATTGCAATAACAGCTTTGATAACGCCGTTCTCGCAGTCAGATACAGAACCTCCGACATAAAATATGAGCAGGGAAAAATGGTCGGCGTAAACTATATTCCGAGCGAAAAAAGCTCCGAATTTCTTTTTAACGGCAAAAAAATCGTTTTCGCCCCGACCGATGAGCTTGCAACGGCTCTGATTTCTCTCGGCAGAGTTGAAAAAGGAGATTTTAATATTTCTCTTGAGGCTCTCGGCACGGGAGGAATTGAGTTTGACTTTTTCTGCATTTGCGAAAAGAACGATTTTGCCGATATTAAAACCGCTATGGTAAAATACGATTATGTTCCCGAGTTTTCGGCGGAGGTTCAGCCTGACGGCGGATATAAAACCGTGTGCAAATATCCCTGCATTGAGGGCAGCTTTGTTCTTCGCACCTTTAACGGCAACACCCGCCTGCGTGAAATCGCAACGGGTGCGCTTGAGGACTGTATGACGGCGAGGCTCTCAAACTCCGACCCGACCTTTGACGATGTTACCGAAAGCTTCACGGGAGCGTTTTCACGCAAGCACAGCGATGACGGATTTTTCAGCAACGCAATAATCCACACGATTTTTGTTGAGCCGCACGGCAGACACATTGAATACGCCGTTATTTCAAAGGGCGAAACCGAATATAAGTCAGCAGAGGATTATGAAAAGATATATAATTCACGCCTCAAAGAAGCCGCTCCCGTTTCACTCAACCGAGACGGCAAAAAATACGAGCAAAGCTGTGAAATCCTTAAAGCCACGGTTATGACAAACGCCGTATATCCGATTTACAAGCACGGCGAATACATTATCCACCACACGCCCGGCAAGCGGTGGGACTGCCTCTACACATGGGATTCGGGCTTTATCGGTCTTGGTATGCTCGATTATTCGGAGCGTTTTGCCGAATACAGCCTTGACACCTATCTGAGCGAGAAAAACAACCCCGATTATGCGTTTCTGCATCACGGCTCCCCCGTTCCCGTTCAGATGTATCTCTATCTTGAAATGCTCAAGCGCAGCAACGATAAATCAAAGCTTCTTGCGATGTATCCGAGAGCAAAGCTTTATTACGATTTTCTCGCGGGCAAGGTCAGAGGCTCCACAACCGCCAAGCTCAAAAGCGGGCTGACCACAACCTATGACTATTTCTATTCGACAAGCGGTATGGACGATTACCCCGCCCAGGTGGCGATGATGGACAGAAACATCCGTGACACCACCGCTCCCGTTATTTCAACCTCACAGCTCATCAGATGCGGCAAAATTCTGCGTATGGCGGCTTCAAAGCTCGGCAAGGCGGACGACGCCGCGGAATATACCGCCGACATTGAAAGGCTGACAAACGCGCTGACGGAATATTCATGGGACAAAAAGAGCGGATATTTCAGCTATGTTCTCCACGACAAGGACTATAACCCCACGGGATTTATGCTCACCGAGAACGGTGAAAATCTGAACAAGGGTCTTGACGGAATTTACCCCATTATCGCAGGAGCGTGCAATGAGGAACAGCGTGAAGCAATTCTCAGTCACCTTAAAAACGAAAAAGAAATGCTCTCGCCATACGGCATAAGCGCGGTTGATATGACTGCGGGCTACTTTATGGTTAACGGCTATTGGAACGGCAATGTCTGGTTCCCCCACCAATGGTTTATCTGGAAATCCATGCTTGATTTGGGCGAAAGCGACTTTGCCTACACCGTTGCACGGCTTGCGCTTGACATTTGGAAGCGCGAGGTTGATTATTCCTACTATACATTTGAAATGGTCAATGTTGTGACGGGCAGAGGCGGCTGGTTCCATAATTTCGGCGGTCTTTCCACTCCGATAACCATGTGGGCAAACGCCTATTTCAAGGCGGGAACACTCAACACGGGCTTTGACACCTGGGTTGATTTTGCCGAATTTGCCGATAACAACAAAAAGCTCAAGGCAGACCTTACATATTTCGGAAACGGCAAAAAATTCACCGTGCTGGCGGCAATGAACGATGATGAAAGCATAAGATACAAAGTTGCTCTTGACGGCACGGAAATCCCGTTTAACGAAAGGTTTAAAGGCACGCTTGAAATCCCGCTGTCAATAGCCGACAATGAAGTTCACACGCTGACAATCGAATAACGCAACAGAAAACGCCCGAGGCTTTCAACGCTTTTCGGGCGTTTATTGCAATATGAGAAATTTTTAATTTGCAAAGCGTTTTATTTT
>JAEDGK010000122.1 GCA_016297555.1 Clostridiaceae bacterium | reverse complement strand
ACAACGCGAAAAATTCCGCACAGAGTAGGGCGGGGGCTTGCTCCCGCCGAAAAATCGTCCGCAAAATCACATCGTTTTCACGGCGGCTTGTAGGCAAGCCGCCCTACTTTTACAGCGTAATTAATAATTCAACTGCGAATTTTGACGAATGCAGTCATTTTAATTCTTTCGCATACAGGCGGTCGGTATCGCCACCATAATTTACAATATTCTTAACATAGCAATACCCGTATTTTTCATACAAGCCGACAAATTCCGTCGGGATATATGTCCTGTCAAAACCAATCTCTTTTGCATATTCATTTGCAAAATCAATGAGTTTGCCGCTGATTCTGTTGCCACGGTATTCTTCGGTAACAAACAAGGTTGATATCCACGGATATATCTCCGGCAACGGATAATAATCCGACTTCATAATGGTTACCATTCCGACGATATGACCGCTTACCGTTGCAACAAACGGAGTTTCCCATTTTTCAAATTCCCAGTTCTTAATAATATGTAAAGTATGCTCTTTTACTTCTTCCCAGGAAAAGTGTTCAACAAAATTCAGCAGTTTCTCCGCCATTTCCGTGTCTTTGTCAACCTTTTGAACTTTAACCAATTCATTCGTTTCTATTGCCATATATTATCACCTCTATAAATTCACATTTGTCTGTATTAATTAGTCACCGTCCTCTATGACCTGCAAAAAAGCATTTAATTTTACGGCGTAATATTATAATTCAACACAAATTTGTGGACGATGTGGGCATCGTCCGCTACGAATTTTCTCCATAACATCTTTAGGTATCAGCCTGACCGTTATTGCAACCAAAGCAGGAATATCTGTTTTGAGCTTTTTCGCCCTTTCTTTCAGCTTCATACCTTTCTCCTTCTTCGGAACACAAAGCACCTCTGACGCATTGCATCGGAAGTGCTTTTCTAATCATTATTTCTCGTTTACGGCTCTCAAAACCTCCTGCTTGAATTCGCCGTAAATCTTATATTTCTTTGAGAAGATTACATAGGAAATAACCATCATAACGGGCGGAACAATAAACATCAGGAAAGAAATTGCGCTCTTTGCCGCCGCGCCCTGCTGAGCAAGGCTGCCGTCAAAGCCCGTCAGGCTGAATGCCGAATACATAATAATCGACTGCACCGTGTATGCCATTTTCTGCAAAAAGCCTTTCATAGAGAAAGTAAGGCTCTGATTTCTTCTGCCGAGCTTGTATTCGCCGTAATCGACAACATCGGCAAGCATAACCGTCTGATTAACAAACATACTGCCCGTTCCGATTGAGGTCAGCAGATAGCAAACGCCGAGCGCATAAACATTGCCGCCGAGCAGATAGCCGATAACCGCCATGCCCGCATAGCCCGCCGTGGCAAGACCAAGCGAGAGCCTGTAAGTTGAGCGGTTTGTCATAAACTTTGAGCAAACAGGAATAACGAGAAGCGAGAGCACCGAGCCGACAGTTCCGAACATATTAAATGTTGACTGCAATTTGAGATTGCCTGCAACCGCGTCAAAATAATAGCTGCTTATGCCCGAAGTCATATAAAATCCTGCGTTTGAAATCATTGCAAAGAGCATAAAAATCAAAAGCTGGTCATTCTGCTTGATTGCACCTATCGCGTCTTTAAACGAAAATTTTTCGTTGCTGACTATAACGCGCCTTTCCTTTGTGGAAGCAACGCTGACCGCCGCAAAAAACACAAGAGCCGCCGCCGCAATCATTGACCATTTTCCGAAGCCGACGCGCAGACATTGAGAGTCCATTTTGCTCAGCTCGCTGCTCTGTGCGCCGCCGAAATAGGCAACCGCCAAAGCCGTAAAAATAACGATTATGCCCTGCCCGAGACCCGAAAAGGTTCTTGCGATTGTGGAAACAAGGTTTCTGTCTTTTTCCTCGCTCGCAAAAGACGGAATCATCGACCAAAACGGAATGTCCGCAAGAGTGTTTGTCATGCCCCAAAGGACATAGAGCACGGCAACATAGATATAAAGCCCCACCGAACCAAGCTCAAAGCCCGGGTTATTAAACAGGAAACACAGCACAACGGCGTTGAGCATAGCACCCGCCAGTATCCACGGGCGGTATTTGCCCATTTTGGTGTGAGTTCTGTCAACAATCATACCCATCATCGGGTCATTAATGCCGTCCCAAATTCTTGCAAGAGGAGCAAGAACCAGCAGAAACAGTGATTTTATGCCGAGCGCATTTGTGAGATAAATTGAAAGATAGGAATAAAACATTCCGTAGCTTAAATCAAGACCAATAGCACCCACGCCGTAGCCGATTTTTTCTCTGAGTGAAATCTTTTCCATGGCTAACCTCTCTTTCACATATATGAAATCATTTTATCATACAACAGATAAAATGGCAACGAAAAAACAAATTTTTGTTGACAAAATCAAAATTGTGTGATATATTAGCCGAAAATCAACGGAGGTTTTTGCTCACTTATGATGTATTCCCGCGAAATGAATACCTTTGATTCGCTTGCACAGCATTATTATTGGATGTCTCTGTGCGAGCTTATGCCTCCATACTCATTTCGCGATATATAATTTTTATGCGATATGTTTATAACGGTGTAAGCTGCTGCAAAAGCTTACACCGTTTTTTGTTTTAAGAAAGGAATGGTTTTATGATTGCAAAGCCTAATTATGACAGAAGTATTTTATCAATCGTTTCATCTGTTTTAAAGCATTTCGGAGTAAAAGACTGCCAACATAAAACCTTGCCCGAATTTGATGAACTTCTGAGCAAGGATTATAAAAATATAATCGTTATGCTTTTTGACGGCTTGGGCGTTTCGGCAATCAACGAACACCTGAACGAAAATGACTTTTTGAGAAAACATTTTGTGTGTCCGATTTCGTCTGTATTCCCCTCAACCACCGTCGCCGCAACAACGGCAATCGAAACGGGATACTCGCCCATTGAATCCGCATGGCTTGGCTGGGACTTATTCTTTGAGGAAATCGGCGAAAATGTCTCGGTTTTTCGCAACACGCTTCAAAGAAACGGAGAGCCTGCCGCCGAATATCATGTTGCAGGAAAATATATCCCCGTAAAAAGAATTTGGGACAGAATAAGCGCCGCCGATAAGGATATACGCACTGAATGTGTTTCGCCGTTTTCGCAATATAAATCGCAAAGCGTTGCGGACATCTGCTCCGAAGTTTGCAGGATAGCTGATGAAAATGGCAGAAAATACATTTATTCCTATTGGCATCAGCCCGACACGGAAATGCACATCCACGGCGTATCGAGCATTCAGGTGCGTGAACAAATAGAATTGATTAACCGTGAAGTTGAGCGGCTTTGCGGCAAGCTTCAAAATTCGCTTGTAATCATTACGGCAGACCACGGCTTGCGCGACAGCAAATCCGAATATTTCGAGGATTATCCCGAGCTTTTATCAATGCTCAAATATCCGCCGTCAATCGAACCGAGAGCGCTTAGTCTCTTTGTAAAAGACGGTATGCATACCGAATTTGCCGAAAAGTTCAACAGCATTTTCGGCGATAGCTTCCTTTTGATGACAAAGCATGAGGTTTATGCCGAGGGGCTTTTCGGAAGCGGCGTGCCGCATAAACACACCGACGGATTTATCGGAGATTTTCTCGCCGTTGCCACGGGAGATATCACGCTGTTTAATTTCCGTGAAGATTGTGAATTCATTGGAGTTCACGCAGGCATGACGGAAGATGAAATGCTTGTTCCGTTTATTGCCGTTGAAACATAATAAAGGAGTTTTTGAAATGAATTACTATCCCCCGCCCGTTCTTGAAACGGAAAGGTTAATATTAAGACCTATAACCCCCGAGGACGCCGAAGCCGCATTCATTTGGCTAAGCGATGAAAGGGTCAACAGATTTATGCCGTATAATATATACAGCAATCTTGACGAGGTTTTGCATTGGATAAACGACCTGATACCCGCTCACGACGGATTCCAATGGGGCTTTGCTCTTAAAGGAAGCAATCAGCTAATCGGCAGCGGCGACATCGGACCTCACAAAGGTAACCCTGACGAGTGGGGTTTCGGATATAATATAAGATATGATTTCTGGAATCAGGGTTTAACAACAGAAGCAGCCAAAAGAATGATTAAATTTGCTTATGACGAGCTTGGAATAAGAGATTTTTGCTCCGAGCACGCCGTTGATAATCCCGCTTCCGGCAAGGTTATGGAAAAATGCGGCTTAAAATTTGAACGCTACGGCGAATACAGCACCTTTGACGGAAAGCAAACCTTTAAGGCTAAGTTCTATACCCTGCATACGGATTAAAAACAACGCCCTGCATTGCCGGAAGCTTTGCAGGGCGTTATGATATTATTCCACAAATTCACTTTTCAACAGCGAGTAATAAAGGCAGTCCTCATATCCGTAATTCGTCTTGTCTCTCTTTCTCAGCACGGCTTCGTATTTAAAGCCCAATCTCTCGAGTACCCTCTGCGAGCGTATGTTGCTCCGAGCGCAAAAGGTTGTAATATTGCTATATTCCTCTTGAAAAAAGCCGAATTTCAGAACCGCTTTTACCGCTTCCGTTGCATAGCCTTTTCCCCGGAATTTTGAGCCGAAACAATATGAAATAAATCCGACCTTGGCGTGGCTGTTTTCATCGCACAAATAAACCGTACCGAGCAAGTCATCGTTTTCTTTCAGAAACACTCCCCAATAAAGCTCATTTTGATTATAAAATTCCTGCCATTTTTTCAAATATCCTTTTACGCTCTCAATGTCCGAGTAACATTCCCATGACATATACTGCGATACCATAGGGTCGGAAAGAATATTCTCATACATCTGCGCCTCATCGGTTATCTCAAGCTTTCTTAAATAACAGCGCTCGGTTACCAATGGCTGTGTACCAATTCTTTTCAAAGCCAATCTCTCCTTTTTCCCTGCAAATTAATTATAAGGTAACCTAGAAAATGTCAACTGTGATTATTCTATATAAATATCATATAAAGAACAATAATCCGAACCGATTCTGTGAAAAGAAAAGGTTCGGATTATCATGCATTGGCGCCCCAAACAGGACTCGAACCTGTGACACCGCGGTTAACAGCCGCGTGCTCTACCGACTGAGCTATTAGGGCAAAATTAAAAAGTGTC